>CBHWBX010000065.1:0-13613 GCA_966111935.1 uncultured Gemmatimonadaceae bacterium | reverse complement strand
CGATCGGGATGCCGTGCAGGGGTCCGAGGATGCGTCCCTGCGCGCGCAGGCGATCGAGCGAATCAGCGATCGCGTACGCGCGCGGATTCACGGTGATCACGGCATGCAGCTGCTGATCGTAGCGCCCGATGCGCTCGAGATACTGTCGTACGAGCTCGCGCGAGGTGACGCGCTTGGCGTCGAGCGCGCGACGCGTGCTGTCGATGCTCGCCTCGACGACGGAGAACTGCTGCTGTGCGCCGGTGGTCGCGCGCGCGCACGGGAGGAGCGCCAGCGCGACGGCGGCCGCTCGGCGGAACGTGGGAAGGGTCATGCGGTGAATCTGCGCTGCGCCGCCGCGCCGCGGCAACCGCTACTTCGCGAAATAGCGCAGCCGCGTCCGCGGGTTCGGCATCACCCACTTCGACTGCGACGGCAGCGACCGCTCGAGCGCGGCGAAGAAGGTCTCGACGTGCGAGGTCGGGTTCAGCATCAGCGGCTGCGTCTGTGGACGGAAGAACGCCTCCCAATGCGACGCGATCACGTACCGCGGCTGTAGCCGCTTCATCAACGGGCTCGGCGACACCGGCCGCACGTTGTCCGCCGTCGCGACGCAGACGATCGCCAGATCGAACGGCCGCCCGCCGATCGCGTCGAGCGGGGGCGGGAAGCCCTTGGGTGCCGAATTGGGTGCATCCTGAAAATAAATCCGAAAGCGCGGCTCCGTCGTGCCGCGCTTCAGCACGTCGATCACGTACGAGTACGGCTCGCCGAGCTTCCACTCCTCCGCGGTGCGCGGCAGCCGCGGGAGATCTTCCTTCAGCGTGCCGCGCGCGAACGTCGAGCGCACGAACAGGAAGCGCAGCGTCGGCGCGTGATCGGCGACGAGCGCCATCACGCGAAAGGAGGAATCGCGGTCGTAGATCCATCGTCCCGCGCGCGTCTCCGAGCCGACGTCGTCGCCCTGAACGTCCAGCACGCGCGACGCGTGCGCGCGCAGGAGCGAATCGCCCATCAGGATGTGCCGCACCGTCGGTCCGCCGACGATCATCGCGTTGCGCGCATGATGGTCCGCGATGTACGGCAGGTCGAGCAGGTGATCGTAGTGCCCATGCCCGACGACGATCATCGATGCCGAGTCCGCGCTCGCCGGCAGCAGGCGCTCGATGAGGTGCGTATCCGGCGCGATCGGCGGCGGCCTCCAGAAGACGTGAAACCCTTTTGGCGTGACGTCGTTGAGCCCGGGGTTGGAGAAGAGCGGTGACGTCATCATCACGCGTCCGCGGTACGCGATCGTGAAGCCGCTGACGCCGAGGTAGGTGACGGCGACCTGGTCGCTGTCCGGGCAGGCCGACGTGCATCCGTAGACGTCCGGCACGGGCTCGATCTGGTAGGAGACGGGATAGAGCGACCAGCATCCTCCGGCCACGACCGCGACGAGGCAGGCCGCGAACGCGCGCGTGATCCTGTTGAGCATGGCGTGAATGGCAGCTCGGGATGGCATAGATTGTCTTCATGCCGACCTCTGCCGAGCTCGTCGAACAAGCCCTCGCCGCGATCGCGGCGAACGAATCGCGAACGAACGCCGTCATTTTTGTAGATTCCGAGCATGCCCGAGCGCGGGCGCGTGAGATGGACGACGAGCGAAAGCGCGGGATCGATCGCGGTCCGCTCCACGGGATGCCGATCTCCCTCAAGGATCTGATCGACGTCGCCGGCCAGCCGACGACCGCGGGCTCGAAGGTCCGCGCCGCGCACGTCGCGTCGCACGATGCTCCGATCGTCACGCGACTGCGCGACGCCGGCGCGGTGATCATCGGCAAGACGAACCTCCACGAGTTCGCGCTCGGGCCGACGAGCGACGAGTCCGCGTTTGGTCCCGTGCGCAACCCGTACGACGAAGCGCGTGTCGCCGGCGGATCGAGCGGGGGATCGGCGGTCGCCGTCGCGCTGGGGATGAGCATCGCCTCGATCGGCAGCGACACCGGTGGCTCGATTCGTATCCCCGCCGCGGCATGCGGCGTCGTCGGCCTCAAGCCGTCGCTTGGCGAAGTGCCGACGCAGGGTGTAGTGCCGCTCAGCGGAACGCTCGACCACGTCGGTCCGCTCACGCGTACCGTGGCGGACGCGGCGAACGTGTGGGCGATTCTAGCCGGGCGCCCGATCCCGCAGCTCGAGCCGCGCGAGCGCTCGACGCTCCGCTTCGCTTCACTCGGCGGCTACTTCACGTCGCTCCTCTCCGACGAAGTGCGGGCCGCGTACGATCGCGCGCTCGAGCGGCTGTGCGGCGCGGGCGTGTCGATCACGCCGACCGACATCGAGGAGACGTCGTCGATCGTTCCGACCTACGCCGACATCTCCCTTCCCGAAGCGGCGCACTGGCATGGTCCGACGCTCGCGACGCAGGCGCAAGACTATCAGCCGATCGTGCGCTCGCGACTGCAACATGGCCGCGAGATCCCCGCGGTGAACTATCTCGCCGCCCTCGAGAAGCGCGAGCGATATCGCGCGCTCGTCGATCAGGCGCTCGCCGAATACGACGCGTTGATTCTTCCCACGCTTCCGATCGTTGCTCCGCCGGTCGGCGCAGCGGACGTGATCTTCCCCGGCTCGAGCGAGCCCTTCCCGGTGCGCCCGGCGCTGCTGCGTCTCACGCAGCTGTTCAACATCACCGGCCATCCCGCGATCTCGCTGCCGATCGTTTCGACCGGATTGCCAGTCGGTGTGCAGCTCGTCGGCCGTCGGGGTCAAACGAAGGCGCTGCTCGACGTGTCGGCCTCGGTGGAGCATCTGCTCGGCCAGGCGTGAATATTAGAGATGTTTAATATCCGGGCAGGTGAATGTCTGTACGCTGGGGTACCAGGCGTTTACGTGCCGTGAACGGGGCACACCGCTTGCTCAGCCATCGGACTCGACCACGCTTGGCGTGGTCATCCTATGGCAGACGAACGGAAAAATCATCTCACTGGCACGTCGCACGATCTGACGCGTACGATCGTCGATCGTGAAGGACGCCTCTGGTTCGTGCGCGAGATGCGCACGGCGCCGTACGATCGGCGCGGCGGCGAATCGCTCGTCTTTCTCACCGACGAAGTGATGCGGCGCGTGCGCGAGTATCCGTCCCACTGGCGGTCGCTGAGCGACGAGCAGCTCTACGAATTGAGCCTTCATCGCTGACGCGCGAGCAGCAAAAACGGCCCCGGGGTGATCTCCGGGGCCGTCTTGCATTTTGCCCGATCTCTGCTCGATGCGGCAGCGCTCACGCACCCGGCGGACGCGGGCCGCGGCCGCGCATCCCGCCTTCCTGCATCCGCTTCTTCAACTCGGCCACGTTGGCATCGAAGGCCGAGGTCTGGTCCGACGTCAGGATCGCGCGGATCGCCGCGATCTGCTGGTCGCGACGCGCGTCCATCTTCGCGCGCTGCGCATCCATGAGCTGCTTCACCTTCGCGCTGTCCCCCGACTGACGGGCGTCGCGAATCGCGTCCATCTCCGCGCGCTGGGCATCGCGATTGGCCTCCATCTCCTTGCGGTCCGCATCGCGGAGCGCATCGAGCTTCGCCTGCTGATCGGCGGACAGCGTGATCCCCTGGAGGAGCATGCGATCCATCATCATGCCGCCCCCCGGCCCGCCCGGCCCACGGCCACGGCCCATCGGCGGAGTCGGATTCTGCGCCGCGACCGTGGTCGCGGCCGTAACAGCGGCGAGCGCCGCCATGAGCAGAGCTTTCTTCATTGGTGCTCCAGAACGAAGTGTTCGTTTCGATCCCGGCGCCGGGGTGGCGGACCTACGCCGCATCGAGTGGTGATGGTATCTGGACAACGGGTTCCGGATCGCCATTCCAGTGCAGCGTGGCAGGCTGAGCGCTTCTCGCGGAGGGGCGACGCTTTGCGCGTCGGCGGAAGGGCCTGCGCTTCGCGCCGGCGGATGGTCGCGCTGGCCCGCGAGGGGTAGGGGCTTCCCGGACGCTCTAGCGCCCTCAGCCGTTCCAGCGGCGCCCCGCGCCGCCCTTCCACCGGCCAAAGGCCGGTCCCTCCGCCGGGCGAAGCCCGGCCCATCCGCGCGCGAAGCGCGCTCGGCCGCAACAACACGGCCTCTGCCGTAACTTATTGTACCACAACACTTTACACGCATCAGTAACCGACTAAATTACGTAGAGTCAGACAGCACGACACACCAAATTCTGTAGCGAAGTGAACCAGGGCCGATTCCACAGGTATCACCTGGTATTCAGTCATGTCACCGATAGCGAGCTGGAGGAAACCATGCGCTACCCCAAGTACATGCAGAACGTCTTGATTGGCGCGACGGCGGTTACTCTCGTCGGCTCGCATTTCGTCCCGGGCGCGGATAAGCCGGGTCCGGTGATGACGGCCGCGACCGCGATCGCGACCGGTAAGCCGGTCTCCGCGACGGCCACCACGGTGGCGGCGACCAACGAGAACGGCGGGCTCGCCGCGAACGCGCTCAGCGCGCTCAGCGGGTCGGTCCGCAAGCTCAGCCACCCGAAGGCGCTCGAGGACGCGTTCACCGCGTACTTCGCCTACAAGACGGCGCACCCGAATGACGTGAAGAAGCCGTACCTCTACTTCGTCGACTACGGTCTCGCGAGCACCGAGCCGCGCGGCTACGTCTTCGACATGGATCAGCTCAAGATCGTCGACGGCCCGTTTACGGTCGCCCACGGTCGCGGTTCCTCGACTTCGCAGTACGGCGTTCCGACGAAGTTCAGCAACGGTTCCGGCAGCAGCATGACGTCGCTCGGCCTCTACGTCACGAAGGCGACCTATGCCTTCACCGGCCACGCGTCGGGCTCGGTCTACAACTCGATCGGCCTGCGCCTCCAGGGCGTCTCGGAAGGCTTCAACGACAAGGCGTTCGCTCGCGGCGTCGTCGCGCACGGCGCGCCGTACGTGACCCCGACCAAGGCCGGCCGCAGCCAGGGCTGCCCGGCGATGGAACCGGGCCGCGCGAAGAAGCTCCTTCCCGAGCTCGCGAATGGCTCGATGGTCTTCCTGTTCGCGCCGAACGAGCACTGGATGCAGAACGACGAGTGGGTGAACGGTTAAGCGAGAGGATCGAGGATCGGGAATCGAGGATCGAGGATCGGGAATCGAGAACGGCACACCGAGCAATGCTCCGTGTGCCGTTCGTCTTTTCTATCCCGATCCTCGCTCCCCGCTCCCCGATCCCCTTACGGCCGCCACACCGTCACCGCCTCCACCGCCGCCCTCGCCTTCGGCCCCGGCATCTCCGCCGGCTCGCCCACATTGACCACCGCGATGATCCGCTCGTTCTCCTTTACCCCAGCCGCCGCGCGCGCCGCGGGATCCGCCATCACCGCGCCCGTCTTGATGTGCGTGCCGAGCCCGCGCTCGACCGCCGCGAGCGAGAGGTTCTGCACCGCCATCATCGCCGCCGCGTAATCCTCTTCGCGGATCTCCGGGTTCTCGTTGTCGACCACCGCGACGACGATCATCGACGGCAGCGCGCGGTGCTCGAGCGCCACCGTTCGGCGCGTGTGCTCGGCCTTTTCCGGCTCCTCGATCTTCTTCGCTTTGCGATTGCCGAGCGCGAGGCCGTACGCCTCGCGCGACTCGGGGCCGAGGACGTAGAAGCGCCACGGGTTCGTGAGCTTGTGATTGGGCGCGAGCGTCGCCGCGGTGAGCAGCGCTTCGATGTCGTCGCGCGTCACCGCGCGGTCGGTGAACTTCTTGATCGAGCGTCGGCTCGAAATGGCGTCGGAGATGTGCATCCCCGAAATCTAGCCGTCAGTTCTGGATCAGAACCTTGAGCGCGTCGCGCACGCCGGTGAGGACGAACTGAACCGCGATCGCCGCGAGCAGCAGGCCCATGATGCGGGTCATGACGCGAATGCCCGTCTGGCCCATGCGCATCACCAGACGCTCGCCGATGCGCAGCACGAGCAGCGACAGCGCCATCGTCACGATGATCGAGAACAGGACGACGGTCTTCTGCTCCATCGACTTCGCCTGGCCGGCGAGCACGATGATCGTCGAGATCGCGCCCGGGCCGGCGAGCATCGGCATCGCCAGCGGCGTCACCGCGACGTCTTCCTTCACGCGCCCTTCCGCGACTTCGGTGCGGCTCTCCTGCGTCTTGCGCTCGCCGTGCAGCATCTCCATCGCCACGACCCAGAGAATCAGGCCGCCGGCGATCCGGAATGCTTCGATCGTGATCCCGAACAGCCTGAAGATCAGCGTGCCGAAGAGCGCGAACGCGATCAGGATCAGCGCCGCCGCGATGCACGCGCGCCGCGCCGTGACCGCGCGCTGCTCCGACGTCTGTCCCTGCGTGATGACGAGATACGTCGGGATCACCGCGATCGGATCGACGATGAACAGCACCGACGTCAACGTGACGAGCGTGAACTGGAACAGATTACCCATGCACGGGCCGCAATAGCCAGGTCACCGTCGCGCGGGCGACGACGTCGCCCGATGTATCAGTGATCGTCGCATGCACCTCGAACGGCGTTTCTTCCTTCACATGTGGAATCTCGCATCGGCTCTCCGCGGTCAGCGTGCCCCGCGCCTTCTTCACATATGCGATCGACAGGCCGGTCACTATCCCGCGCACGCTGCTCGGCAATCCCATGAGCATCGCCGTGCCGCTCGCGACTTCCGCGAGATTCACCAGCGCCACGGCGTGAATCGACTGCAGGTGATTGCGAACCTTTTTGCGATCGCGCATCACCCACTTCGAGTAGCCGGGGCGCAGCTCGACCACGCGCGCGCCGATCGTCCCGGTGTACGGCGCCAGGCGTCCGATGAGAATGCTGAACAGCGCGCGCCCGCCCGGCTTCTGCTCGAGCCGGCGATACCACGCCGCGATCATTCCCCCCGGCGCGTCGTGCGAGCTCACGGCGCGCCGACCGTCCTCACGCCGACCACGAAGTACTGGGTGTCGCCGAAGCACGACGTCGGCACGCCGACGTGCTGCCTGTAGTCGAGCACGACGTGCTGGCCGGCGAGCTTGTTCGCCACGTCGGCGAGCGAGTCGGAGCGAATCGTGAAGTAGAACTTCTCCGGCGCCGCGCCCGGGATCGCCGTGAGCTGGAGCTCGCCTTCCCACGTCTTGCAGAGCCACCCGCGCTTCGAGAGCTTCTGAAGGAAGCCCGCGCGCTCGCCCGATGAATACGTGTAGTTGAGCGTGATGAACGCCCATACGGTGAACACGAGCGCCGGCAGGACGATGATCGTCGTCAGCGTGGTCGCGAGCGGGTGACGCTTGATGAAGTCGATCATCCCTACAACTTACCACCGACCAGCCTTGGGATCTCGTCCAGGAGCTCGCGGGCCAGAAAGCCCACTCGGCCGACCTCCTTCTCCAGTCGGACGCCTGCCGTCCCATGGGCCCAAACGCCCCAGAGCGCCGCGGTGAGCGGGTCGGCGCCGCGCGCCGCCAGTCCCGCCACCACGCCCGCGAGCGTGTCCCCCGATCCCGACGTCGCCAGCCCGACCGCGCCGCCGTTGAACCGGTACACCTCGCCGCCGGCCGCGATGTAGCTCGTCGATCCCTTCAGCGCGACGACACATCCGAACCGATCCGCCGCCGCGAGCGCGACGTCCGGGGCGTTCGCCTCGACGTCGTCCTTCTCGATGCCGAGCAGCGTCGCCATCTCACCCGCGTGCGGCGTGATCACGCCCTGCGTCATCGACTCGGCGCCGCTGAGCGCGGCCGCGTCCAGCACGAGCGGCGTCTCGTCGCGCATCCGTGTGGCGACGTCGCGCACGAGCTGCTTCACCGCGTTCCCCTCTTCCATCCCCGGGCCGATCAGGATCGCATCGGCCTTCTCGATGTGCGGCGCGAGCGCCGTCGCCGCCCCGCGCTTCGACAGCCCGATCACGAGCGCCTCGGGCACGGCGAGGCCGAGCTGGATCGCGACCTCCCTGTCCGTTGCGAGCTGCAGCTTGCCCGCGCCGGCGCGCAGCGTCGCGACTCCCGCGAGCAGCACCGCGCCCGGCACGCTCGTGCTTCCCGCGATCACGAGCACGCAGCCGCGCGCATCCTTGTCGCCGTCGGCGTCGAGCATCGGCAGCGGCATGCGGCGCAGCAGCGCCGGCGTGAGATTCTTCATCGCGAGCCCGACGGGGTGTCCGGCTCGGCGGTCACCGGCGCGCCTTCGTGCTCGAGTGGAGCGGTGAAGTTGTAGCGCACGAGCTCCAGGTCGTCGTTGTGCAGCGCGTACTCGGTCACGCCGCAGTTCGCGACGTCTCCCTCGCGATCGATCGCGAGGATGCCCGCTTCATCCATGTCCTCGATGAGATAGCGCATGCAGAGCACCACCACCTGGTGCGCGACGACGAGCACGCGCGATCCCGGCGTGCTGTAGTGCAGGCTCACGGTATCGGCGAAGCTGCGCAGTCGCAGGATCACGTCCGTCCAGCTTTCGCCGCCGGGCGGACGATGATAGAACTTGCCGACGCGCTTTCGCGCTTCCGCCTGCTCCGGAAAGCGCTGCTCGATCCCGATGCGCGTCAGTCGATCGAGGATGCCGAATTCCTTTTCGCGAAGCCGCTCGTCGACGACGAGCGATGCATCGTCGGCGAAGCCGCCGGCGCGCGCGATGTATGCCGAGGTCTCCTTCGCGCGCGCGTACGGCGACGTGAACACGGCGTTCGGACGCTCGCCGTCCGGCAGATCCGCGAACCATCGGCCGAGTGCCTCAGCCTGAAGGTGGCCGAGCGCGGACAGTGGGACGTCCACGTCGCGCTCGGCGATGTCGATCATCGCGACGCCGGCTTTGTATGCGGCATCGCGCGCCACGTTGCCGGCCGATTCGCCGTGACGAACGATCCAGAGGCGTTCCGGCCAGCGTCGTCCGTTCACTTCTTCTGCGATGCCTTCCAGGCCGCGAGGACTTCCGCTTCGCGCTTCATGCCGATGCCGTTGATCTCGCCGTTGAGGGTCGCCATACGGTCTTTCTCCGGGCGAGTCTTGTGCCAGTCGAGCGTGTCCTCCGCGGTGACGGCGAGCGGACGGAACGTGAGCCCGTGCGAGATCGCCTTCGACGCATCGCGCCGCTGGTAGCCGGCCGTCCGGCCGTACGGCGGCTGCCACACCGTCATGTCCCGCCACGGACGCACCTTCTGCTCCTGGAGGAACTCCCACGGCACCCAGGTGAACTGCGCGCCGGCGTTCGTGATCGCCTTCACGCCGTAGAGCATCTCCGACACGGTCATCGGCTTGTCCGGTCCGATCGCGTTGTACGTCCCGAGGAGCCGCATCTCGGCCACGCGCACCGTCCACTCCGCGAGATCGCGCGAGTCGATGAACTGGCAGGGATCGTTCGGGTTGTCCGGCGCGAGCACCTCGCCTCCCTGATCGATGCGCGCCGGCCACCAGGTGAAACGATCGGTGCGGTCGAGCGGGCCGACGATGAGACAGGGACGAATCACCGTCCACGCGTCGGGATACTGCTTCTTCACCTCTTCCTCGGCGAGCACCTTGAGCGGGCCGTAGTAGCGCGACGCATGCTGCGGATCGAGCGTGTACGGATCGATCCCCGCGGGAAGCTTCGCGAGCGGCGACGTCTCGTTCAGGCCGATGATGCTCTGATCCGCGTACGTCGACGTCGTCGACACGAAGATGTAGTGCTTCGTGTGTCCCTTGAGATACTGCGCCGCGTTGCGGACCCACGCCGGGAAGGTCGTCGGATTGTCGATCACCACGTCGAACTCCTTCCCCTTCAGCGCTGACGTGTCGGTGTTCAGATCACCGATCAGCTCCTCGGCCACCTTTCCCTTGAAGACGCCGGGACGCGTCACGCCGCGGTTGAATAGCGTCACGCGATGGCCGCGCGCGATCGCGTAGTCCACCTGCTCGGGACCCGTGAAGCCCGTGCCGCCGAGGATGAGGATGTTCAGCGACGCCTTCGCCTTCTCGATCCTGCGCGGCGCCGATCCGAGCAGCGGGACGTTGAAGACGGGCGACAGACCCAGCGCGCCGCCAAGGGCGGCCGAGGTCTGAATGAATTTGCGGCGTGAGGTCATGGCGGGGTCCTGAGGGAGGGTCGTCGGTAAAAATGACTCGGCGCGCTCATCCGGGTAAGACGCGCGAAAACTCCGCTGGGTCCGCGAAGCACAAGCATTGGTTTTGCGCAGCGCTCGCCACATGCCAAAGAACTCACTCTTGCTCGGCCAGCTGCGCCGGGTCGCTGCCGTACTCTGTGCGGTCGGCGCGGTTGCGTGTGGCGGCGGTGGCGGCGGCGACGGAACGACGACCCCGGTCACACAGACACCCGTTCTCACGACGGTCACCGTTTCGCTCGCGTCTGCATCCTTGCAGGTCGGTCAAACGACGGCGGCGACGGCGACCGGCACCGATCAGAATGGCGCCGGCATCTCGACCGGGGTCATTACCTGGTCGTCGAGCAATACGAACGTCGCGACGGTAAACAGCAGCGGCGTCGTGACCGCGGTCGGTGCAGGCACCGCATCGATCATCGGGACCGCGAACGGGAAGTCCGGATCCGCTTCCGTGACGGTCACGGTTCCGGCACAGGCGACCGTCGCCTCGGTCACCGTGACGCCGGCGACATCGTCGATCCTCGTCGGCGCGACGGTGCAGCTCACGGCGACGGTGCGGGACGCCGGCGGCAATCCGCTGACCGGCCGTACCGTCGAGTGGTCGAGCTCCGATCCGACGACGGCCACCGTGACGACGACGGGACTCGTCACCGGCATCAAGGCCGGCACCGCCACGATCGTTGCGACGAGTGAGACGAAGACTGCTTCGTCGGTGATCACCGTCGGTCCGACGACACCGCCACCCGCCTGCACGCCGTCGACGGCGATCCAGATGAGCCCCGGCGCGATCCGTACGCTATCGAGCGCCGAGATTGCGACGCTCTGCCTCGGCGGGCTCGGCACCGCATCCGAGTACGTGCTGATTCCATTCAATAACGCGAGCACGGCATCGAGCACGACGTCGATCGATCTCGCATCGACGAATACCGTCGCTGCCACCGTGTCGCCGTCGATCGCGCCGACCGGTGACCTTGGGATCGATGCCGCGACGCGCTCGCTGCTCCTCGGACGGAAGCTCGAGGTGCAGTTCCGCGAGCGCGAGCGCACGGACATCGGAAGCCTCGCCGCCCGCGCCCGCATCAGTCGCCCGAGCGGCTCGACGACGATGCCGAGCCGGATGCTCACCGGCGTGCCGACGTCGCCGACGGTTGGCTCGGTGTATCAGCTCAACGCGAACCTCCAGGGAAACACCTGCACGGACCCGAAGGTCCTGCACAGCGCGCGCGTCGTCGCGGTCACGGCGAAGACGATCGTCTTCATCGATCAGACGGCCCCCGCCGGCGGCTACACCGACGCCGAGCTCGCCGCGTTCGGCACCGCGTTCGACACCCTGGTGTTCGCGCTCGACACGACCAACTTCGGCGCGCCGACGGACATCGACTCGAACGGACGGCTCGGCATCTTCTTCACGCCGGGGATCAACCAGCTCACCGATCCGAAGCAGGGGGGAACGATCGGCGGCCTGTTCGCCGGACGCGATCTCTTCCCGGCGAACGCGACCACGGGATGCATCGGCAGCAACGAAGGCGAGATGTTCTACATGCCGGTGCCCGATCCGAACAGCACGATCAACGGGAGTTACACGAACAAGGCGAGTGTGTCGCGGCTCGTGATCGGAACGCTCGCCCACGAGTTCCAGCATCTGATCAATGGCGGGCGTCGCGTGTACGTGAACAACGCGAGCGCGTTCGAGCAGGTCTGGCTCAACGAGGGATTGAGCCACATCGCCGAGGAGCTGCTGTACTATCGCGCCTCGGGGAACGCTCCGCGACAGAACATCGATCTCGCGCGCATCCGCTCGTCGCAGACGCAGCTCGACGCAATCAACAACTATCAGATCCAGAACCTCGCGCGCCTGAGCAGCTATCTCCAGGCGCCGAACAGCAACTCGCCGTACTCGCTGATCGACGGCCTCGAGATGCGCGGCGCGATCTGGCAGCTGCTGCGCTACTCCGCGGACCTCAAGGCCGCGCCGAACGAGCGCTCCATCTGGTATCCGCTCGTGAACTCGACGACGAACGGCCAGGCCAACTACAACGCCGTCTTCGGCGACATCGTGACGAACACGCGCAACTGGGCGGTCGCGCAGTTCGCCGACGACCTCGGCTTCACGGTGCCGATCCAGTACACCCATCCGAGCTGGAACTTCCGCGATGTCTTCCGCGGCATCGGATCGGGCACTTTCCCCCTGAAGACGATTCCGCTCGTCGCCGGCACCAACGCCTCGTTCACCGTCGTCGGCGGTACCGCGGCCTACGTGCGCTTCCGCGTCAACGCGAGCGTGGCCGCAACGGTTGCGGCGACGTCACAGGGCCAGTCCGTGCCGCCGAACATGGACTTCATCCTCATGAGGACTCAGTGATCGCACGCCGCGCCGTCACCGCACTCGTCCTCGTCGCCGCCTGCCATCAGGCGCCAGACAATCAGGTCGCCGCAACGACGACCGAGCGCATCGTGCACGGCACGATCTCCGTGACCGGAACGAGCTTCGAGCAGCAGATCATGCTCGATACCGGTCACGGCTCGATCCGTCTTCGTCCCTCGAGCGCCGCCGATTCGTCGGCACTCACGCGGCTTGGCGGGATCGAAGTCTCCGTTCGCGGCACCGACGACGCGGGCCGCCTCCGCGTGAAGTCCTTCACCGCGCAGCGAGTGGGAGGAAAGCCGGTCGTCGACGGCTACGTTCGCGCTGAGGGCAATCGGATCTATCTCGAGACGGGGAACGGCAATCGCACGCTCGGCAATCCACCGGCGGCGTTGCGTGGGATGATCGGGGCGCGGATCTGGATCGGAGGATCGTTGGAGAGAGGCCCGAACGAGTATGGCGTGATCGTGCCCAGGTGACGGCGGAAAGGCACGAACGTCAGCCCTCCACTTCCTCCCACAGCTTGTGATCCTTCGTCTCCCGCAGCGCAAACGCCCCCACCACGAACGTCACCGCCGCGACTCCGATCGGAAACCACAACCCCGCATACCGATTTCCCGTCGCCGCCACGATCGACGTCGCGATCACCGGCGTGAATCCTCCGAACCATCCATTGCCGAAGTGGTAGGGCAGTGACAGCGACGTATAGCGAATCTTCGCCGGGAAGCTCTCGACGAGGAACGCCGCGATCGGGCCGTACACCATCGTCACGTACAGCACCTGCACGAAGATCAACGCGACGAGCTTCGTGAAGTTGAGCGGCTCCGCCGCCGCGCTCATCTCGTGATAGATCGGGATGTACGTCAGCGCCGCCAGAAGACACCCGGCCATGATGATCTTCTTGCGCCCGATCCGATCCGACAGCGCGCCGAAGACGACGAAGAACGGTGTGCCGAGCAGCAGGCCGAGCGCGAGGATCTTGTACGAGGTGTCGAGCGGGATCTTTAGAACATTCTGAAGGAAGATCAGCGCGTAGAACTGGCCCGTGTACCACACCACCGCCTGGCCCGCTGTCGCGCCGAAGAGCACGACGAAGAACACCTTCCACCGCTCGGCCGTGCCGTACGAATCGGCGATCGGCGCCGACGACGTCCTGCCTTCCGCCTTCAGCTTCGCGAACAGCGGCGACTCCGACATCCGCGCGCGGATGTAGTAC
>CBHWBX010000064.1:0-13613 GCA_966111935.1 uncultured Gemmatimonadaceae bacterium | reverse complement strand
GCCAACGGATCACCTCAGTGCCAACGGATCACCTCAGTGCCAACGGATCACCTCAATGCCAACGGGTCCTCAGCTGCGCTGGATGACAAGCGCCGTTAGGTCGTGTCGCCGTTCGCGCCGTTCGCGCCGTATGGGAGTTCGCGCCGTTCGGAATTCCGCGCCGTTTGGGATTTCGCGCTCTCTGGGATTTCGCGCCGTTCGCCCACGCCCTTCGCGCCGTCCAAAGGCGTTACCGCAGTCTCGCCCGCTCGTACTGCTCCGGCCACCTCACTTCTCCCCGAAGCTCGCGGGCCGCCTTCAACGGCCAATGCGGCTCTCTCAGCAGCTCTCGCCCCATCAACACCACATCCGCCTGCCCCGTGCGTACGATCGTATCCGCCTGCTGCGGATTGGTGATCAGTCCGACCGCGGCCGTCTTCACTCCTGCGCCGCGCCGTACCTGCTCGGAGAACGGAACCTGATATCCCGGGCCGAGCGGGATCTTTGCCGCCGGAACGTTGCCGCCGGTCGAGACGTCGATGATGTCCGCGCCGTCGTCGCGCAGGAGACGGGAGAGTGCGACCGTTTCTTCGGGTGTCCATCCTCCTTCGGTCCAATCGGTCGCCGAAAGGCGGACGGAGAGGGGAAGGCGATCGGGCCACACGGTGCGAATCTCTCGGACGACTTCGCGGACGAGACGCGCGCGGTTCTCGAATGAGCCGCCGTAGTTGTCGGTCCGCCTGTTCGAGAGGGGCGAGAGGAATTCGTGCAACAGGTAGCCGTGCGCCGCGTGTACTTCGACGATCTCCATCTCGGCGGCGAGTGCGCGACGCGCGGCATCGCGAAAGCGGCTCACGACGCGCGCGATGCCGGCGGCGTCGAGCTCGACGGGCGTTTGATACGCGGAATCGAAGGGGACCGCGCTCGGCGCAGAGAGCGATGTCCATCCGCCGGCTGCTTCATCGGCCGGGCCGCCGCCTTCCCAGGGGCGGATCGTGCTCGCCTTGCGGCCGGCGTGCGCGAGCTGCGAGCCCCACACCGCGCCCTGCGCGCGCACGAAGCGACCGATGCGCGCGAGCATCTCGATCTGCTCGTCCTTCCAGAGGCCGAGGTCTTGCGGGCTGATGCGGCCTTCGGGGACGACAGCGGTCGCTTCCGTGAGCACCAGCGCCGCGCCGCCGACGGCGAATTGCCCCAGGTGCACGAGGTGCCAGTCGTTGGCGAAACCGTCGATGCTGGAGTACATGCACATCGGCGAAACGCCGATGCGATTGCGCAACGTCACGCCGCGCAGGGCGAGGGGCTCGAAAAGGCTCATTCGGAAAAACTACCGATGGCGACAACATTGTTGCCGGCCGGAACGCGCGGTAGGTTAGCGCGAGCAGGAAGTTCGCGACGACGGCGAACGGTGTGGCGACGCGCCGCCGCTGGACCGGCGCTCAAATCAGTGGAGTTGTGTATGCCGAAGCCGCTCGACGAGCTGTTCGCCGCCTCGCGTTCGGGAGATGCCGTGGCCGCGTGGCGGGTGCTCGAGCGCGCGCCGGAGCTGGCGCGCGTTACCGGACCGCACCCGATCTGGGGCGGCGAGCCGACGGCCCTCCACCTCGCCGTCGAGAACGGTCGGACGGACGTCGCGTCGATGCTGCTCAAGCTCGGCGCCGATCCGAATCATCCGAGCGACATGTACGACGGATGGTCGCCGCTGCTCATCGCCGCGGGACGGCAATCGCGTCCGCTCGTCGAGCTGCTGCTCGCGCACGGTGCGCACGTCGATGCGTGGGAAGCCGCCGCGCTTGGCGACGTCGCGCGTCTCACGACGATCCTCGACGAGCGGCCAGACGTCGTGCGCGAGCATCGTGCGAACGACGCACCGCCGCTCCATTTCGCGGCGACCGTGGAGGCCGCGCAGCTGCTGATCGATCGCGGCGCGCCACTCGATGCCGTCGACAAGTACGGCTCGACCGCGGCGCGCTCGGCGGCCTACGGTCGTCGCACGCGTCGTCAGGTCGCGCGCTTCCTCGTCGATCGGACGGGCGAGCGCGATCCATGGATGCTCGCCGCGCTCGACGATACCGCGGGGCTCGCCGAGCTCGCCCTCCAGGGTGTGGACATCCTCCGCGTGCGTCGCGATGGAATCAATCCGGCGAGCGGATTTGGAGAGCTGCCGTTGCACACCGCGGCCGCGCTCGGCAACGCGGCGACGGTGCGCTTCCTTCTCGGTCGCGGTGCCGACCCGAACGGCGAAGTGGAAAAGGGGGTGCGCCCGCTGCATTACGCGGCGAAGTGCGATTCGCGCGACGTCGTCGACGAGCTGTTGAGCGCCGGCGCCGATCCGCATGCGAAGGACGGCGTGCGTGAAGCGACCGCGGCCGATTGGGCGCGCTTCTTCGGCAACTTCGAGCTCGCCGGATTCCTCGAGATGGTCGAGTAAACCGGCGAGGCACGCTCGCTGCACACCCATTGCCCGATTCGCAGACTCGGGAGAGCGTGTCCATGAAGTTCAAACAGAAGCCGGTCGCCGAGCAGGTGATCGCGATCACGGGTGCGACGAGCGGCATCGGGCTCGCGACGGCGCGCAAGGCGGCGCGCGAGGGCGCGAAGGTCGTGCTGATCTCGCGCGACGAGCCCGACCTCCAGCAGGTCGCGCGGGAGCTCGGCGAGAACGCCACTTACTGCGTCGCCGACGTTGCCGAGATGGGCGAGGTACACGCGGCGGTCGAGCACGCCCGCGCGACGTTCGGGCGCGTCGATACGTGGATCAACAACGCCGGCACGTCGATCTACGGCATGCTCGAGGACATTCCGATCGAGGACGCCGAGCGGATGTTCCGCACGAACTACTGGGGCGTCGTCAACGGCTCGCTCGCCGTGCTGCCGCTGCTGAAGAAGACCGGGGGAACGCTGATCAACGTCGGCAGCGAAGTCAGCGAGACGGCGGTTCCGCTTCAGGGCCACTACGTCGCGAGCAAGCACGCGGTGAAGGGATTCACCGATACGCTGCGGATGGAGCTCGAGAAGAACGACGATCCGGTGATCGTGACGCTCATCCAGCCCGCGGCGATCGACACGCAGTT
The DNA here is from genome assembly GCA_966111935.1 of uncultured Gemmatimonadaceae bacterium. GTDB lineage: Bacteria > Gemmatimonadota > Gemmatimonadetes > Gemmatimonadales > Gemmatimonadaceae > JAQBQB01. Next base: position 10,560 of record CBHWBX010000064.1, on the reverse strand, counting down.
CCTCGATCACTCGAAGACCTTCCTCGGCGTTGTGCCGAGTCATCCGAAACCGGTGTACGACGCAAGGATCGTCGCCGACGCGATCGTCGCCTGCTGCGAGTCACACCATCGCAACCTGCGCGTCGGCGGCGCGGCGAAGCTGTTCACGGCGACGGAGAAGATCGCGCCGCGGCTCGGCGACAAGATGAAGGAGCGGACCGTCTTCGACGAGACGATGACCGATCGTCCGAAGGGGCCGAACGAGGACACGCTCTGGGAGCCCCGCGTCGGCGACGTGAGCGAGTCGGGGAGCTACTCCGGCCGGGTGAAGCGCCACAGCCTCTACACGACGGCCGCGCTTCACCCGATGGCCGCGTTCATCGGCGCGGCCGCGCTCGGAGTCGGGATTGCGACGATGATCGTTCGCCGCAGCGACTGAACCGAGCTCGCTTTACGCGAGCGTCGCCGTGCAGTTCGGGCACCGCTTCGCCTCGAGGGGAATCGAGAGCGTGCAGAACGGGCAGGGCTTCGTGTTCGGCGTCGCGGGGGCGGGCTTGGCGTACATCCGGTTGGCGATCCGCACGATGAGGAACACCGCCAGCGCGACGATCAGAAACGCGATGACGTTGTTGATGAACGCGCCGTAGTTGAGCGTCACGGCGCCGGCGGCCTTCGCCTCGGCCGGCGTGTTGTACGGAGGCGCCTTGGTGGTGCCGGCCTTCAGGAGCAGGAAGAGGTTCGAGAAATCGAGCCGGCCGAGGATCAAGCCGATCGGCGGCATGATGATGTCATCGACGAGCGACTTGACGATCGCGCCGAACGCGGCGCCGATGACGACGGCGACGGCCAGATCGAGGACGTTGCCGCGCATGATGAACGCTCTGAAGTCCTTCCACATCGGGGCCTCCGGGTACGGGTCCGCGCGGAAGGTACGCTGCCTGGCCCGCCCCTGCCACGTCCCGTAGACTTCGTGACGAAGCGCACGTTTCCAGCATAGCCCGCAGATGGAGTCCGTTCGATGAACCTCAGGCGCCCGTTCTACACGGCCGGCCTTGCCCTCGTCGCGGCGTCCTCGCTCTTCGCCCAGGCGGCGGTGAACGAGACACGCGATCCCAAACAGCCGCAGTACGACGATTTCGCGAAGCTCTACGCCCAGTGGACGGGCGATCCGAAGTACGGCAGCCCGCTCGTCGACCACCTTCCGCGGGTGGCCGGCATCCCGACGCCGCAGGACGTCCTGGGCTATTACATCGGCCGGCCGGCGACGCTCACCTACTACGCCGACATCCTCAAGTACTACCGCGCGCTCGCCAAGGCGGCGCCGCAGCGCGTGAAGATCGAGTCGATCGGGAAGACGGACGAAGGACGTGAGGTCGTGATCGTCTGGATCGGCTCCGAGGCAAATATTCGCAATTTGCAACATAATCGCGACAACCTCGCGAAGATCGCCGACCCGCGCGGGCTGAGCGAGACGCAGGTGCGCGCGATCATCGCCGACACGAAGCCGCACTATCACCTCATGGGCGGCCTCCACTCGGGCGAGACGGGACCGTCTGAGATGTTGATGGAGCTCGCGTATCGTCTCGTGGCCGAGACGTCGCCGCTCGTCAATCAGATCCGCGACAACGTCATCGTCTCGATCACCCCGGTCGCGGATCCGGACGGCCGCGATCGCAACGTCGACTGGTTCTATCGCGGGCTGGCCATGAAGGCGGCCGGCGACACGAGCGGCCGCGGCAACCCGTTCAACGTCGGCGGACAGCTCCCGTACTGGGGCAAGTACGTCTACCACGACAACAACCGCGACATCAACCTGTCGCAGATCTCGATGCGCGCGATCACGGATTGGTACTTCACCGCGCATCCGCCGATCATGCACGACCTGCACGAGGCGCAGCCGCTCCTCTACACCTACAGCGGCGGCCCGCCGCAGAACCCGAACCTCGACCCGATCCTCTTCGGCGAGCTGCCGTTCTTCGCGAACTGGGAGCTGTCGCAGATGACGAAGTGGGGGATGCCGGGCGTCTACACGTTCGCGTTCATGGACGGCTGGTCGCCGGGCTATCTCGGCTCGGTGGCGTACAACCACAACGGCATGATGCGGATGTACGAGACGCAGTCGGGCGTCGAGCCGCGCACCCCGGCGACGACGGGTGAAGCGCGCCGCGCGACCGGCGATTCGGCGACGACCGGTGCGCCAGGCGCGCCGCGGTCGACGACCGCGCCGGCGTTCCCGGGCCGCGCTCCGGCGATCCCCACGGGCAAGGGCGGCGGACAGCCGCGCGAATGGTATCGCGGCATCCCGATCCCGCCCGGCGCGATCGAGAACTTCTCACGCCGCGACAATACCAACTACGGCGAGACGGGCGTCCTCTCGGCGCTCCAGCTCACGTCGATGTTCCCGCAGCTCGTGTTGGAGAATTTTTATATCAAAACGCGCAACTCTCTCGAGGCCGGGGCGAAGCAGGCCCCGTACGGCTACGTGTTCCCGGTCCAGCGGGACATGACGAAGGTCGCCGCGCTCGTGAACATCCTGCGCGCACAGAACATCGAGATCGGCACGCTGAACAGCGACGTCACGATCGGAACGGACAAGTATCCGGCCGGCTCCTACGTCATCAAGCTGAACCAGCCCTACGGGCGTCTCGCCAAGAACCTGCTCGAGCGGCAGGACTATCCGGACCCGGCGCTCACGACCTACGACGACAGCGGCTGGTCGATGGGCTACGCGTTCAACGTCGACGTGAAGGAGATCGACAGCCCGGCGATCCTCAACGTCGCGACGACGACCGTGAAGACGGCCGAGGTGAAGGGAAAGACGACCGGCTCCGGCTCGGCCGGCCTCGCCGTCGCGCACTACGGCTCGAACAACATGATCTCGTTCCGCTACAGGACGCGGAACATCCCGATGAAGATCGCCGAGTCGGAGTTCATGGTCGACGGCGTGAAGTTCCCGGCCGGCTCGTTCATCGTCACCGGCTCGGCGTCGGACGTCGGCGCGGCGCGCGCGGCGGCGGAGTCGCTCGGTCTCACCGGCGCGAACCTCTCGTCGGCGCCGACGGTCGCGTCGCACGACGCGGATGTGCCGCGCGTCGCGATCTACTCGCAGTGGAGCGGCACCCAGGAGCTCGGTTGGTATCGCCACGCGTTCGATCAGTTCGGGATCCCGTTCGATCTGATCTACAAGGAGCGGGTGGTCAAGGGCGACCTGAAGAAGGACTACGACGTCATCATCATGGCCGCGCAGAACATCAACCGCGCCGCCGTGATGGCGCCGAAGGCCGCGCGTCCGCAGCCCTACAAGAAGACGGCCAAGCTCCAGTTCCTGGGCATGTACGGCGAGTCGGACGACATCAGCGGCGGCTTCGGCCAGGCCGGCGTCGATGCGTTCGGGAAATTCCTCGAGCAGGGCGGCACGCTGATCACGACGCTCCAGTCGGTGCGCTTCCCGATCGAGTTCGGGTTCGCCCACACCGTCGACACCGAAGCGCCGACCGGGGTGAATGCCCAGAAGCCGCTCGTGATGGCGGAGATCGTGAAGACGAACAGCCCGGTGTTCTACGGCTACGAGCGCACGTGGATCCCGGTGAAGTTCGGCCAGGGCTCGCAGCTCTTCCGCGTCGGCGTCGCCGACCAGGGGAATGTGCTCGCGCAGTACGTCGGCGGCGACCAGTCGGTGCTGAGCGGCCTCATGGTCGGCGCCGATAACATCCGCGGCCGCGCCTTCGCGGTGGACGTCCCGGAGGCGTACCACGGCCATGGCCGGGTGATCATGTTCGCGAACAACCCGGTGTACCGCTGGCAGAACCACGGGGAGTTCAACATGGTGTTCAACTCGATCCTGAACTGGAACGACACGCCGCGTCCCTGAGCCATGGGTAGGAGTTAGCTGGTGTGCGAGAGACGTGGAAGCGTAGGGTGAGCGCCCGCTATCGCTCCAGTGAAACTGCCGGTATTATTGCGCAAATGCGGACCAAAATCGCCTTGCTCGCCTGCCTCACCGCGGGCTGCTATCACTACTCGGCCGTCGAGACCACCGGTGTCGATGCCGGTTCGGGGATTCGTGCGCGCATCAGCCCAAACGCGGCGGAGCGCATCGCGCCGCTGCTCGGCATGGGAGTGCAGCGCGTGCTGACCGGGACGGTCGTCGAGCGGAACTCATCCGGGCTGATCGTCGAAGTGCCGACGGCCGCGCAACAGGGGATCGAAGGCTCGACGCAGACGCTCTACCAGCGAATCACTCTCGCCCCGGCGGACGTCGTCGAGATCGAGCGACGCACGCTCGACACGAAGAAGACCGCGCTGATCGTCGGCGGTGTCTCGGCGGTGGCGCTGTCGGTGCTGGTCAAGCAGATGCGCGGCGGTCCGGGGATCGACAGCCCGCCGCCGTCCTCGGGCGGCAACGAGTCGCGTATCCCGATCCTGCGTTTTCGTTTCTAGCCTTTAAACTGCTCAACGCAGAGGCGCGGAGACGCAGAGGGCCGCTGAGGACTGCAAACGGCGAAAGAACAAAAAACAAGGAATGAAATAAGAACGGCGACTCCGAGATTGGAGTCGCCGTTCTTATTTCAAGGCAGGTTCGCTGTTAGAGCAGTTCCTCTGCGGTCCTCTGCGTCTCTGCGCCTCTGCGTTGAAGCAGTTCCGCTTCGAGACCCGATCAGCCCCCGGCGAGCTTCGGATTCGTCTGCTTTTCCGACGTCGAGATCGGGAAGCAGAGATCCTGCTGCTTGAGGTGCGAGCCGGCGCCCGGCTGCTCGAGGGGATCGAGCGCGCCCGGGGTGTTCGTGGCCTTCCAGCGACGCATGTCGCCGAGGCGGCGCGCCTCGAGCCAGAGCTCGATGCCGCGCTCGCGCTTGAGCAGGCGCCACGCTTCGTCGGTCGTCGTCGCCGTGATCGGCGTCGTGCCGGCGTTCGAGCGAACCGCGTTGATCGTGGTGATCGCGCCCGCCATGTCGCCGCCGCGGAGCTTCGCTTCGGCTTCGATCAGCCGCATCTCGCGGCCGCTGGCAAGACGCGTCGGCGACGCCGACGTGTTCATCTTCGCTTCCGGATAGAACGGCACCTTGCCGCAGCACTCGATCGCCGCGTCACCCTGCAGCGCGGTGATCGTGATCGGCACACGCGGATCCTTCGTTGCCTGGCTGTAGTCGTAATACCAGGTGCTCCACTCCGTGTGGGCGCGGTACGGCGTGTTGCCCATCGCCCACGCGATGCGGTTGCGCTGCGCATCGTCGCCGATGTTGTAGTACGGCATGTTGTACACGAACGTGATCGGGACCTGGCCCGCATCCGCCGACGCCTCGGCCCACTTGGCAAGGTAGACGCGCACCTGCGCGCGGCCGGCATACGCCGCCGTTGCCTGCGTCGCGATCGTCGCCGCCGTGCCGCCCGTGACGGCGAGCGCCTTCGTGAACAGACTCTCGGCGCGGGTGAAGTAGACGGAGTTCGGCAGCTTGCCGCTTCCGTCGATCACGCCGTCGCACATGTTCTCGCCGAGCAGACGATTCGCGAATCCGGCATAGAGATACGCGAGCTGGAGTGCGTTGCGATACGCGGCGAGGGTCTGGAGGCTCCCTGGAGGCGGATCGCCCGCCTTCTCCAGACGACGGATCGCCTCTTCGGCGACCCAGCGCGCGCGCTGCGCCTGCTCCCAGTGCGTATCGAGATCGCTGTCGTCGGCACCGAGCTCGCCGTTCTGCCAGCGATTCGAGATGCCGAAGCTGCCGGTCGAGCCGGCGGGGTGGATCTCGCGCGCCACCGCGGCGCCCGTGTAGCTGATCCAGTTGATGCCGGCCGAGAGCGCGCGGCCGGCGCCGCTGACCATCGCGGCGGCGGCGTTGCGGTCGTTCAGGAACTCGTCCTGAACCGGCCCGGGGTTGCTGACATTGGTATCACAGGCGACGGGCGCGATGAGCAGCACCGCGGCCAGCGCGAGCGAATTACGGCGACGCATCTTCGACCTCGAGGCGGAAGCGTTGTGGTGAGTGGTCATGGGCACCTCAGAACACCACGTGCAGCGTCGCCATGTACAGCGCCGGCGGCGGCACGTGCTCGAGGATGGAGCGGACCTTCGAATCGAAGCCGCCGTTGTTTCCCGTCTCCGGATCGAAGACCGGGAAGTCCTTGTTGACCCACTTCCAGATGTTGTGGCCTGCAAGCGTGAGGCTCACCGAGGACGCGCCGGTGACGAACTTCGCCGGGATCGGGATCTGTACCGAGACGTCGCGGAGCTTCGCGTAGTCGGCCTTGTAGACCCAGTAATCGCTGCGCGTCTTTGCCGGCTCGCAGCGCACGCGATCGAGCGCGCGCGTGTCGGCGGCGTGCCCCGTCTCGACCAGGTTGTAGTAGCCATAGCAGCCCGGCCAGCGCACCGACCGCTGCACGGCGTTGAAGCCGGCGCCATCGTACATGTAGTGCCCGCCTTCGTACTCACCGCGCGCGCTCAGGCGGACGCCGCCCGGAAGATCGAGTGCGCTGTTCAGGCCGAAGGTATGCGACGGGAGGTTCGGGCCGTAGATGCACTCCTTCGACGCGTCCTTGCTGAAGATCGGGTCCGCGTGGGCCTCGGGATTGATCACGCAGGCGTTGTCCGAGCGAATGACCGGGATCGCCTGGCCCTTCATGATCCACGCGTCGGTGCCGAGCGAGAAGTCCGCGGCGCCGCCGAGCGACTGCACTTCGCTCGAGCTGGTGTACACCGAGCCGCCGACGCTCCACTCGAAGCGGTTGCGGCGCAGCGCGACGACGTTCGTCGTGAACTCGAGACCCGAGCTCGCCATCGTGCCGACGTTCTCGAGCTGCGAGTTCAGGAAGCCGAGCGACGGGATCTGACGCGCGTTGAAGAGGGCGTCGGTGATCTTGCGGTTGTAGTACGTGAACTGCGTGCTCACGCGGTCGCCGAACAGCGCGCCGTCGAAGCCGACTTCGATCTCGCTCGTCCGCTCCGGGCCCAGGTTCGGGTTGCCGACGTTGAGCGGATAGAAGGCAGGCTGGCCGCCCCACCCCGTGCCGCCGGCATTTTCCCACGTACGCACGGCGTCGAACGCGCCCGGCGCGCGGCCCGACTGGCCCCACGCGGCACGCACCTTCATCTCCGGAACCAGTGCCGTCGGCCAGAACGATTCTTCCGACGCGACCCACGAGGCGCTGAGCTTCGGATAGGTCTGGAGGCCGAGGTTCTTGCCGAACGCGCTGTTGCCGTCGACGCGGAGGCCGCCGGTGAGGAAGTAGCGGTTCTTCATGTCGAGCACGATCTGGCCGAAGCCGCCGGCGTTCACGACGCGCTGGCGCTTCTCCGAGCCCAGCGTCGTACCACCGCTCGCCACGACCGGGTTACCCGGGCCGGGGAAGTTTTCGCCGTACGCCGAGGTCTCGCGCGTATCGGTCGTCACACCCTGGCCGCCCCACGAGAACGTGCCGCGCAGGTCCTTCATGAGCTGGTGCGCGAAGTTGCCCGCGTAGTCGAGCGTCAGCGTGTTGTACGAGTCGAACTGGTCGGAGAGAATGCCCTGCGGCGCCGACACGAAGCCGAACGGACGCAGGTTGCGGTTCTCGATCTCGGCACGGTCGAAGCCGATCGTGAACTTGTTCGTCAGGTTGATCGACGTGCTCCACGTGATCGTGCCGCCCGTCGTGAGGTGGTTGATGTAGCTGTTGATGGCCTGGTTCAGCAGCTTGTTCATCACCTCGGGACGATCATCCGACGCGTAGTTGCGGTCGCGGCGGAACGCGTTGAGCGTGAGCCCGTGCGCGTTGTTGCCGGCCGGCGTGTTCGAGATCTGGTCCGACGTGAACGACGTGTTCCACGCGAAGAGCAGGTTCGGGATCGGCGTGAACGAGAAGTTGCCGCGCACGATGCGCTTCGCTTCGTTGTCGAGCGGAAGCACGCCGTCGTCGTTCGTCATGCCGCCCGACGCGAAGTAGCGGAGCGCCTCGCCGCCGCCCGCGACGGACAGGTTGTAGTGGCGCTGCTGGCCGTTGCGGAGCCACGGATCGATGAACAGGTAGCTCGACGTACCGCCCGCGCGCGAGACGCCGCGCGACGGCAGGCCGCTGAAGCGATCCGGGAAGCTGTCGCGGTAGATCGTCGGGATCGTATCGCTCGGCGGCGCCGTGCTCGGATCGGGGCCGAAGGGCAGGGAGTGCGAGAAGCCGCGATCGGCCGAGAACGTCCACTGCGGCTTGCCCGTGCGGCCGCTCTTCGTGAAGATCTGGATCACGCCCGCGGCGGCTTCGGTGCCATAGAGCGTCGCGGCGGCGGCGCCCTTGATGATCTCGATGCGCTCGATGTCGGCCGGGTTGATGTCGTTCATCGGGCTCGCGACGTCGTTACCGGAGCGGAGATCCGAGCCGGTGAACGGGACGTTCTTCGCGTAGCCGTCGCTGCGCAGACGCACGCCGTCGACGTAGATGAGCGGCTGGTTGCTCATCGCCACGCTGACGTTGCCGCGCAGGCGGATCATCGAGCCCGAGCCCGCGGAGGCGGAGCTCTGCGTCACCGTCATGCCGGTCGCGCGGCCCTGGAGCAGCGCGCCGACGTTCGCCGGCGGCTCGGCGATCTTGCCGAGATCGATCTGCGAGACCGCGTTGCCGACCTCGCGCTGACGCGCCGCCCCGGCCGTGCCGGTGACGACGACTTCGTCGAGGGCGATGACCTGCGTCTTGAGCGTGAAGTTCTGGGTCGCCGTCGCGCCGGCGGTGATCGTCACCGGTGCTTCCATCGGGCGATGGCCGATCATCTGCGCGCGCGCGCGGTATTCCTTCGCGGGAATGTTGACGATCGTGAACTTGCCGGATTCGTTCGTCAGCGCACCGAGCGTCGTGCCGACGATGCTTACCTGTGCGTTCGGAAGTGGGTTGCCCGCATCCCCCGTCACCGTTCCGGTGAGCGTACCCGTCTGCGCCGCCAGCGGAGCGCCTCGTGCCGCGACCGCTATGAACGCGGCGAAAATGGGAATTGTCAGGCGTGACCAGCGTTGGCCAAATGCGACGCGCATCGGGGCTCTCCTTGGGGTGGACGGAGGCGGAGGGAGTCCGCTTCAATCGGTTGTCGACTACCACCAGCCCGCTCGCACATCGTCGTGGAGCGGTCGATCAGCACTTCAGAACTTCAGAGTATCTGAATAACGACGGATGCGGTCTTCTGGCCGACCGCACCGTCCGTGACTGTGATCTTCGTGGTGTAAGCGCCGCGCGCGCTGAACGCGTGGCGGAACGTCAACTTCCCGGTGCGCGCGCCGGACGTCCCGCGCGCTTCCGTGCTGCCGTCGCCAAAGTCAACGTCGACGCCGAGCAGATCCTGCCCCTGCACGGTCGCGACGAAATCGATCGAATCCCCAGGGGCCGCGGTCGCGCGGCTCGCCTGAACGCTGATGTCGAGAGGAAGGGGCTCGACGCTGTTGCTTCCACATCCTATCAGAAGCAGACACGTCGCCATGACGCGAACGAAGACCGTCCGTGTCATCATCGTTCTCGTAGGGGAGATGTCGATGACCTTCACCGGGCAATACTGGTTTTTTGCAATGGAGCCCGCAAGAGTGCCTCGACGACTTCGTCAAAAGCCGACATCTTCCCGACATCCCACCGTACCTCGCCCAAGCCCCCCTTGCGGACCCCGATACGCCGAACCTTTCAGGAAGCTGTCATCACACTCGTCATTGCGGCCACTGTCGCGCAGGCGCAGCACCCGAGCACGACCCGGTCGGACATCGTCTACGAAGCCTCGATCCCCGATCTGCAGCGCATGCTCGGCGACCACCGCACGACGTCGGTGGCGCTCGTCGACGCCTATCTCGCGCGCATCGCCGCGTACGACCACGCCGGCCCGTCGCTCAACGCGATGATCCGCCTCAATCCGCGCGCGCGCGCCGACGCCGCGGCGATGGATGCGGAGCGTCGCGCCGGCAAGGTGCGCGGGCCGCTCCACGGCATACCCGTCATCCTCAAGGACAACTACTCGACGCGTGACATGCCGACGTCGGCGGGCTCGGTGGCGCTTGCCGGACTGCAGACGCCGGACGATGCGTTCCAGGTGAAGAAGCTGCGCGAGGCCGGGGCGATCATCCTCGGCAAGTCGAACATGCACGAGATGGCGAGCGGCATCACGACGATCAGCTCGATCGGCGGACAGACGTGCAATCCGTACGATCCCGATCGCAACCCCGGCGGATCGAGCGGCGGGAGCGGCGCGGCGGTCGCGGCGAGCTACGCCGCGGTGGCCTGGGGGTCGGACACCTGCGGATCGATCCGCATTCCGTCGGCGGTGCAGAACCTGTTCGGCCTGCGTCCGACGAAAGGCCTGTCGAGCATCGCCGGGATCGTCCCGCTGTCGCACAGCCAGGACGTCGGCGGACCGCTCGCGCGCACGGTGACGGATCTCGCGATCGCGCTCGACGCGACGATCGGCCCCGACGCCGCGGACACGGCGACGCGCATCCTCGAAGGTACGCTGCCGCGCTTCGTGGCGTCGCTCGACTCGACGTCGCTGCGCGGCAAGCGGTTCGGGCTCGTCACGCAGTACATGGGCGGCGAGTCGGATGACGCCGAAGGCGGGCGCGTGATTCGAGATGCGATCGCGAAGCT
>CBHWBX010000063.1:0-13733 GCA_966111935.1 uncultured Gemmatimonadaceae bacterium | reverse complement strand
AGGACTTCGATGTTCTCGATGTCGTTCGGGTTGATGTCGGCGAGACGGTTGACCGTCTGGTCCTGCGTCGACGTCGTCGAGCCGCTCGAGCGCGAGATCGCCGCGAGACCGCCCTGCGCCGACGCGTTCGAGACGATGACGCCGTCGACGACGTAGAGCGGATCGCCCGAGCCGAGGATCGAGGTCGCGCCGCGGATCTGGACCTGCATGCCGCCGCCCGGGACGCCCGAGTTCTCGAACACCGTGGCGCCGACGACCTTACCGGCGATGTTGCCTTCGAGCGACTTCGCCGGGGCGATGCTCAGCTCCTCGGCCGACACCGTTGCGGTAGCCGTCGTCGCGTTGCGCTTGTCGACCGTGGTGGCCTGACCGGTAACGGTCACGCCTTCGAGCTGCAGGACGTCCTTCTCGAGCGCGACGTCGAGCGTGTTCGAGCCGGCCGCGACGCGGCCGGTGAAACGCTTGTAGCCGATCGCGCGCACGAGCAGATCGACGTTGCCGTTGGGCGCACGCAGGCGATACTCGCCTTTCTCATTCGTGCGGACGCCCACCTGGGCGCCGAGGATTCCGATCGTCGCTTCCGTGATCGGAGTTCCGGTTCCTGCCTGGGTCACTCGGCCCGTGATCTCCCGCGTCTGCGCCGCCAACAACGACGGCACGGCCGCGAGAGCCAGGGCAAAGGACAGAATTCGACGACGCACTGTCGACACCTCGTGCAGAGAGTGGTGGGGGAGGTACATGGCGCCAAATACGGCGTCGTGACGCGTTCGTCGGGGAGGAGTTTCCGAGCGCTTACGCCGTCGCGACACCTGTACGGATCATCAACCCGCAGTCGGGCCGTTTGGTCACCTGAATGGCACCGATTTACCGCGTCCGTCACAACTTTGTCAAGACAGATGTAAGCGCAACGGCCAAAAGAGATTGGATAATTTGGAGAGTGTATGGTGACCCGCTTGACGACGGCGTGAGATTGCATCGCAACGTGACCACTCCTTTGCGCGTCACACGCGCCTTCGCACCGGGCGGCATCGGCAACATCGGCCCGGGGATCGACATCCTTGGCTGCGCGCTCACCGGCCCCGGCGACGAGGTCGAAGCGCGCCTCGTCGACCGTCCCGGCGTGCACGTCGTCGACGCGGGGCATCCCGACCTGCCGACCGATCCCGGACGCCACGCGTCGGCGATCGCCGCTACAAATGTTTTGTCGCGTGCGAAGTCGAGTGCTGGTGTAGAGTTACGTGTTGTAAAAGGACTCCCATTGGCCGGCGGACAAGGGGGCAGCGCGGCATCGGCGGTGGCCGGCGCGGTGGCGGTGAATGCGCTCATCGGGAGTCCGCTCGACAACACCGAAGTTCTCTACGCGTCGCTCGTCGCCGAACAGCGATTGGCCGGGCGCCATATCGACAACCTCGCGCCGGCGTTGTTCGGCGGGATCCTATTGATTCGTTCGATCGAGCCGCTGCGATTCGATCGAATCCCCACGCCGCCGAACCTGCGGATCGCACTCGTACACCCGGATATGCGACTCGCGACGGCAAAATCGCGGTCGGTGCTTCCGGCAACGGTCGACCGCGCGACGGCGCTCGCGCAGGCGACCGCGGTCGCGGCGATGGTCGCGGCCTTCTGCACCGGAGAGCTCGAACGGCTGCGCGATGCGGTCGACGACCGGATCGCCGAGCCGGCGCGCGCCGGATTGCTTCCCGGCTTTCGCGAGGCGAAGCGCGCCGCGCTCGATGCGGGTGCATTGGGCTGCTCGATCTCCGGCGGCGGCCCGACGTCGTTTGCGCTGGCGGATAGCGAGGAAGTCGCGCGGCGCGCGGCTTCGGCGATGGCCGAGGCCTACGCCTCGGCCGGGCTACGCGCAGATTGGCGTGTCGCGAGCATCGATACGCGCGGGGCTTACTTCGAGGAATTGTCATCCTGAGCGCGTAGCGCGAAGGACCTCTTTCACTGCGGAGGACAGGGGTCCTTCGCTTGGGTCAGGATGACCTGACATGTGCGTACCGTCTTTCCAGCAGTGCGAATCGTGCGGCGCGCGATTCGATGAACGGAACACCAGGAGCGCCTGCACCAACTGCGGCGGTCTCCTCGAGCTCATTCATCCAGCCCGCCACGACGCCGATGCACTGAAGGCAACGTTCGCGGCGCGGCGTGGGCTGGTGAGCGGCGTGGAGCGCTCCGGGGTGTGGCGCTACCGCGAGCTCGTCGTGCCCTCGGCGACGGATGCGGAGATCGTCACGCATCCCGAAGGAAACACGCCGCTGCTCGCGCGCGATCGGATCGCGCAGTGGGCCGGGGTCGAGGGATTGCTCATCAAACATGAAGGGCATAATCCCACGGGCTCGTTCAAGGATCGCGGGATGACCGTGGCGATGACGCAGGCGCGGCGGACCGGCGCGACGGCGGTCGCGTGTGCGTCGACGGGCAACACGTCGGCGTCGCTCGCTTCATATGCCGCGCACGCCGGACTCCCTGCCCTGGTGTTCGTGCCGTCGGGCAAAGTGGCGTCGGGCAAGCTCGCGCAGACCCTCGCCTACGGCGCGAAGACCCTGCTCGTGCGCGGCGGGTTCGACGAATGCCTGGACCTCGCGCGCGAATCGAGCGCCGCGCTCAACGTGCAGCTCCTCAACTCGGTCAATCCGTTCCGTCTCGAAGGACAAAAGACGATCGTGCTCGAGCTGCTCGAGCAGCTCGACTGGAATGCACCGGACTGGATTGCCCTTCCCGCGGGGAACCTCGGCAACACTTCGGCGTTCGGCAAAGCGCTGCGCGAGGCGCACGCGATCGGATTGATCGATCGACTGCCGAGGGTCGCGGCGATCCAGGCTGCGGGCGCGGCACCGTTCGCGCACTCGTTCCGCGACGCATTTCGCGAGCGGATCGAGGTCGAGCCGGAAACCGTCGCGACGGCCATTCGCATCGGGGCGCCGGCGTCGTGGGATCGCGCGGTGCGAACGATTCGCGAGACGAATGGCGTCGCGATCGACGTGAGCGACGTCGAGATTCTCGAGGCGAAGCGCGTGATCGACAGCGCGGGCGTCGGGTGCGAGCCGGCGAGCGCCGCGAGCGTCGCGGGCGTCGCGAAGCTGCGTCGCGCGGGTACGATCGGGGCGAACGAGCGGGTCGTCGCGGTGTTGACGGGGCATCTGTTGAAGGACCCGTCGACGGGAGGCGGGAATGAGCCGATCGAGATCGAGGCGACGGTGGGAGCGGTGGAGCGGGTGTTGAGGGAAGCGGTGGCGAACGGATAGACAGGGACGGGAGACGAGGAACGGGAGACGAGGAACGGGGCACGGGAGCTTGAAGGACAGCTCGCGTTCCCCGTTCCCCGTTCCCCGTTCCTCGGTTGCGCGTCCGCCCTCGCATGTGAAGGTTACGTCATCCGCGTCGACTGCCGCGGATCCGACACCGCCTTTCCCCGATCCCCATGCGTCCACGAGTCCCCTTCGCCCGCGCCGCCCGTCCCGTCGCGATTGCCGCGACGCTCACCCTCTCGCCTGCCCTTCTCTTCGCCCAGCGTGGCGGTGGCGGGGCTGGAGCCCCCGACAATCGCCCCGAGGTCACCTTCCCCGTCAACCTGCCGAGCGACGACCCGAAGCTCGCGGCGATGAAGAAGGAGGCCATGCGGCTCGTCGACAGCATGTCGACGTTCACGCAGCAGATGGTCGACCAGGTGTTCAGCTTCGGCGAGCCTGGCTTCCAGGAAGAAGAGACCAGCAAGTACCTCACCGGCATCCTCGAGAAGAACGGCTTCAAGGTCACGCGCGGCGTCGCCGGGATTCCCACGGCGTGGACCGCGACGTGGGGCTCGGGCAAGCCGGTGATCTCGCTCGGCTCGGACATCGACGACATTCCGCAGGCGAGCCAGAAGCCGGGCGTCGGCTACAAGGATCCGATCGTCGGAAGCGCGCCGGGACACGGCGAAGGGCACAACGCCGGCGTGCCGATGAACATCACCGCCGCGATCGCGGTGAAGAAGATCATGGAGCGCGAGCACATCCCGGGCACGATCCATCTCTGGCCGGGCGTCGCCGAAGAGTTGATGGCCGGCAAGATGTACTTCGTGCGCGCGGGGATGTTCAAGGACGTCGACGCCGTGCTGTTCGCGCACATCTCGAACGACATGGGCGTGTCGTACGGCCAGAGCAATCAGGCGGCACTGATCAGCGCGCAGTTTCACTTCGCGGGCTCGAGCGCGCACGCGGCTGGTGCACCGTGGGCCGGACGTTCGGCGCTCGACGCCGTCGAGCTGATGGACGTCGCGTGGAACTTCCGCCGCGAGCACCTGCCCCTCCAACAGCGCTCGCACTACGTGATCACCGACGGCGGCGATCAACCGAACGTCGTGCCGCCGTCGGCGACGGTGTGGTACTACTTCCGCGAGCAGGATGCGCCGAAGGTTCAGGGCATGCTCGCCCTGGCCGACACGATGGCGCGCGCCGCGGCGATGATGACGAGCACGAAGTACACGGGCTACGACATCGTCGGCGGCGGCTGGTCGGGTCACTTCAACAAAGTGATCGCATACCAGATGAACGAGAACATCAAGGCCGTCGGCATGCCGCAGTACGACGAGAAGGATCAGACGCTCGCGCGCGGCATTCAGCGTGAGCTCGGCCAGACGCCGCGCGGGCTCGGCGGCGGCCGCGTGCGTCAGGCGGGCGATGCGGCGGGCGAGCTTCCGCCGCCGCCGCGTCCGGAGTCGTTCATGGGCGGCGGCTCGGACGACATCGGCGACGTGTCGTGGAACGTACCGACGGTGACGCTGCGCTTCCCCGGCAACATCCCGGGCCTTCCCGGCCACAACTGGGCGAACGCGATCTCGATGGCGACGCCGATCGCCCACAAGGGCGCGACAGCCGGCGCGAAGGTTCAGGCGCTGACGACCCTCGATCTGATGACGAAGCCGACGCTGATCACGCAGGCGTGGGATTACTTCCGCAACGTCCAGACGAAGGAGACGAAGTACTATCCGCTCATGCGGCCCGAAGACAAGCCGCCCATCTGGATGAACAAGGTGATGATGGACAAGATGCGTCCGGAGATGCGGAAGTACTATTATGATCCGACCAAGTACAAGACGTATCTCGAGCAGCTCGGCATCAAGTATCCGACGATTCGGGACACGACGAAAACCGTTCCCTGAGTGAAGCTTCGCACGACAATCGTCGCGCCGTTGTTGATGATGATGCTGGGGGCGTGCCATTCGGCGCCCCCAGCGTCGCTTGCACCGGTGACGGCGCCGGACTCGATCACCGCGAAGAATGCTTCGTCGACCGAGGGACGCTTCTTCAAGAACGTCCCGGTCGGAAGCGACATGCAGTTCAATCCCGCGTCGGTCGTGCTCAACCACGGCTTCGATCAGCTGCGCACGAGCAAGCGAAAGGACTTCACCAAATTTCCGTACGATCGATCGTTCGCGGCGGTGATGCGATCGGTCGTGCGCCCCGACAAACCGATCAAGCGCTACGGCGTCGGCAACTGGCTGCGCAACGAGGTCTTTCCACTCTCCCTGCGCGGCGACGGCGGCGGCCAGTGGTACCCGAACTACACGCTGCATCTGTTCGGCAGCGGTGTGACGTACGTACGCCTGATCGACTGGTATCGCGCACACGGTCTCGAGTCCCATCCGCAGCTCGCCGCCGGCGCGACGACATACGCCTATCACCTGCTCGTCGAGACGAATGAGAACGGACCGACCGCCGACCAGGGCGTCGATGCGCTCAGCGATCTCCTGATCTTCGACTCGGCGTCGATCCTGTTGTGGAACCAGGGTTGGGTGCGCCGGTTGTTCAGCGGCCCGATCGAAGTCACCGACTGGTACGGCCAGCTCTCGCTCGGCGAACCGGGACGAACGATCGAGAACGCATACTCGATGGTCGTCGTGCGCGCCGCCGTGCCGAAGACGACGAACTGGAAGGTCACCCTCACGCACGGCTACGTGTTCCTCGTCGGCGTGTCGCGGCGATTCGGCGAAAAGGATTGGCTGACGATCGGCGGGGGCGCGGACGCGCCGGCAAATCCAGTGATCGACTCGGTGACACAGAAGAAGACGGCCGAGCTCGAGGCGAACGGCGGGATCTTCTACGATCGCGACGGGTCGCTGCTCGCGTCGCTCGTGAGCCGCGGCGGGAGCGACAACGGGGTGACGCTGAACGTGTATCCCGGCGTGCTGCGCGTCGGGCCGTTTCGGCCGTCGTTCTGGGTGCAACAGAACAAGGGCGGCGGCGCGCGCTTCGGCATCAGCTCGACGCTCGGCATCGGCATCTCGACGCACGCCGGCATTCCGAAGTCGTAAACGGGCGGTCGAGCTCGGATAGGACTTTGGTCCGTCGGGACGGTCCGAACCCTGCGTTAGTCCAGCGGAAAATCGCGCAGTCGAGCGCGGTACAGGCCTTTCCGCCGAGGACAGGACCGTGGGGAACGCGTCATACCGAGCGCTGACGATAGTCGCGCTCGCTACAGTCATGGGTGCGTGTGCGGGACGAGCGCAGATCGAGCCGGTTCCCGAACCCGCGAACATCGCCCTCGACACCGTTCCACGGCCGCGTGAGATCGCGACGACCGTTCGGCCAACGGGCCGCTTTTACACCGGCAAGAGCTTCGGCAGCGAGGCACAGTTCAATCCCTTCTCGGTGGTGCTGAACGAAGGGTGGGACATGCTGCGGCTGTACGACGACCGCGAGGCGTTCAATCGCCCGTACGGTACCGGTGCGCGATCGATCTGGCATTCGATCACGAGCCCGGGCGCCGTCGTGTCACACTTCGGCATGAAGAAATGGCTCACACACGAAGTCTTGCCGCTCTCCGGAAAGGGTGAGGGCGGCGGGCAGTGGGTGCCGAACTACCACCTGCATCTATTCGGCAGCGGGATGACCTACATCCGCACGGCCGAGTGGTACGAGCAGCACGGCATCGGGCATCCGCGCATTGCCGCGGCGGCGACGCTGTTCGCCGGCCACTTCATGAACGAGGTCATGGAGAACGGCGGACATTGCTGCGAGAACGAGGACAGCATGACGGATCTGCTGATCTTCGACCCCGCTGGGATGCTGCTCTGGAACCAGGAGTGGATGCAGCGCGCCTTCAGCGGCCGCATGGAAATGACGAACTGGTATGGGCAGCCGGTGCTGCGCGTGCCGGACAACCGGATCGAGAATTCCTACTCGATGTTCATGGTGCGCGCGCCGCTGCCGCGGACCGACAGCTGGAAGGTGATCACGACCGGCGGCAATGCGTTCCTGCTCGGGCTGTCGCGGCGAGCGGGCGGGTTGTGGTGGTCGGCCACGGGCGGCGTGGTGCCGGTGAAGAATCCGGTGATCGACGCGTCGACGAACACGAAGACCGTCGATGTGAAGCCGAACGTCGGTCTGTTCGTCGATCGTGACGGCTCGCTGCTCGCGTCGTACATCGGCGTCTCGGGGCGTACGAACGGCCCGACGCTGAACGTGTATCCCGGCGCCTTCTGGTCGCAGGCGATGATGCCCGGCTTCTTCGTGCAGCAGGCGACGGGGGGCGTCGACGGGCACGGACTGCGGTTTGGCATCGCGTCGCGGCTTGGCGCGGGGATCGGTGCGTTCGCACGATAGCGCGTCATCCTGAGCAGTGAAGCGACGAAGGACCCCTCCCCACCGCGGTGGAAAGGGGTCCTTCGCTTCACTCAGGATGACGCGTTATTCGGCTTCCTGCCGCGCGACGAGGGTGAGGATCGTGTAGACCGCCACGAGCTCGGCATCCTGATTCTTGACTTCCACGTCCCACGCGACGACGCCCTGCGGGACCTGGCCTTCGCGCTTCTCCTTCGCCGTCTTCTGCTTCACGGTGAGGGTCGCCTGGATCGTGTCGCCCGGGTAGACCGGCTTCACGAAGCGCAGCGTGTCGAGACCGTAGTTCGCGAGCACCGGGCCCGGCGCCGGGTCGCCGAACAGACCGGCGGCCGCCGAGAGCACGAAGTAGCCGTGGGCGACGCGCGTCTCGAACAGCGAGTCCTGCGCGGCGATGTCGTCCATGTGCGCGTAGAAGTAGTCGCCGCTCACGCCCGCGAAGTTGACGATGTCCGCTTCCGTGACCGTGCGGCGCGGCGAGACGAGCGCATCGCCGACGTTCAGCTCATCGAACCACTTCCGGAACGGGTGGATGCGGTCGGTCGTACGCTGCGCACCCGTCGTGTACTCCTTCGTCACGTGCATCATCGTCGTCGGCGACGCCTGGATCGCGGTGCGCTGCATGTAGTGCAGCACGCCGCGCACACCGCCCATCTCCTCGCCGCCGCCGGCGCGTCCCGGGCCGCCGTGCACGAGGTGCGGGAGCGGCGAGCCGTGGCCCGTCGATTCCTTGGCGTTGTCGCGGTTCACGATCAGCAGACGGCCGTGGTACGCCGCGGTGCCGAGCACGACGTCCTGCGCGACGCGATCGTCGGCGGTGAAAAGCGAGCCGACGAGGCTGCCCTGGCCCTTCTTCGCGAGCGCGATCGCATCGTCGACGTGCTTGTACGGCATCACCGTGTTCACGGGGCCGAACGCCTCGATGTCGTGCGGCTCGCTGACGCCGAACGGATCCTTCGCGTAGAAGAGGAGCGCCGGGAAGAACGCGCCCTTCTGACGGTCGGCGCCGACGACGTTGAAGTCGTCGAGATTGCCGTAGACGAGCTCCGACGAGCGCGCGATCGCGTCGACGCTCTTGCGGACCTCGCCGACCTGGCCGCGGCCGGCGAGCGGTCCCATCCGTACGCCGTCGACCGACGGATCGCCGACGGTGACGCCGTCGAGGCGCTTCTTGAGCGCGCGCATCACGTCCTCGACGAGATTCTCGGGAACGAAGGTGCGGCGAATCGCCGTGCACTTCTGTCCCGCCTTCGTCGTCATCTCGCGCACGACCTCCTTGATGAAGAGGTCGAACTCGGGCGTCTCGGGCGTCGCGTCCGGCCCGAGCATCGAGTAGTTGAGCGAGTCCGCCTCCATGTTGAAGCGGACGTTGTGGTCGAGAATCGACTTCGACGACTTGAGCATCTTGCCCGTCGCCGCCGAGCCGGTGAAGGCGACGGCGCTCTGCATGTCGAGGTGATCGAGCAGATCGCCCGTGCTGCCGCAGAGGAGCTGCACGGCGCCGGCCGGGAAGATCCCCGACTCGATCATCGCGCGGAACACCGTCTCGGTGAGGAACGACGTCACCGTCGCCGGCTTCACGATCGCCGGCACGCCGGCGAGGAGCGTCGGCGCGAGCTTCTCGAGCATCCCCCAGACGGGGAAGTTGAACGCGTTGATGTGGACGGCCACGCCCTCGAGCGGCACACAGATGTGGCGGCCGACGAACGTCCCGCCCTTCGACAATACTTCCGCCGGGCCGTCGAGATAGAAACGCTCATTAGGAAACTCTCGACGCCCGCGCGACGCGTAGGCGAAGAACGTCCCGATGCCGCCCTCGATGTCGACCCACGAGTCGGTCTTCGTCGCGCCGGTGGCCGCGGAGACGAGGTAGAACTCGTCCTTACGGGCCATGAGGTACTGCGCCATCGCCTTGAGCATCAGGGCGCGCTCGTGGAACGTCATCTTCCGGAGCGCCGGCCCGCCGACGCGCGTCGCGTAGTCGACGACGGCCTTGAAGTCGATGCCCGCGGTCGTCGCCTCGGCGATCTTCTCGCCCGTCACCGCGTGAAAGAGATCGGCCGCCTTGCCGTCGGACGTCACCCACTCGCCGAGCACATAGTTGCCAAGGCGCCGCGGCTCGACGCCGCTCGTTCCGATGGGGCGGATCACACTCGAAGTCGTCGTCATGTCTGCTCTACTCTCTGGTCTGATTCCACGTGCGATAGCTCATTTCCTGCGAGCGCCGGCCTTCGGGCACCTCGCGCAGCGGCTCGCACGGCTTGAGGGTCGCGTACAGTTGCCCCGGCAGCGCCTGATAGAGCGCCGTGCCGTCGGTCTTCCAGGCGATCATCTGATCGCTCACGTCCTTCACGATCTTCGCCGGATTGCCGACGACGACCTTTCGATCCGGAATCTGCATGTCCGCCGGCACAAAGGTCAGCGCGCCGACGATGCACTCGGCACCGACGGTCGCGTTGTCCATGATCACGGCGTTCATGCCGATCAGCGAGTTGCGTCCGATCCGCGCGCCGTGCACGATCGCGCCATGCCCGATGTGCGCGCTCGCCTCGAGGACGACGGTCACGCCGGGGAACATGTGGATGGTGCAGTTCTCCTGCACGTTGCAGCCATCCTCGACCACGATCCCGCCCCAATCGCCGCGAATCGCCGCGCCGGGACCGACGTACACGTCGCGGCCGATGATGACGTTGCCGGTGACGGCGGCCTGCGGGTGAACGAACGCGGTCTCGTGAACGACCGGCTTGAATCCGTCGAACTCGTAGATCACAGCCTCACACTCGCTCGATGATCGTCGCCATGCCCTGCCCGACCCCGATGCACATCGTGCAGAGGGCGTAACGGCCGCCCTTCGCCTCGAGCTCGCGCGCCGCGGTCAGGAGCAGGCGCGCCCCAGACATGCCGAGCGGATGGCCGAGCGCGATCGCGCCGCCGTTCGGATTCACGCGCGGATCGTCGTCCTCGAGACCAAGCTCGCGCATGCAGGCGAGGGACTGCGCGGCGAACGCTTCATTCAGCTCGATGACGTCCATCTGGTCGAGCGTGAGCCCCGCCTGCTCGAGCGCCTTGCGCGACGCCGGCACGGGGCCCATGCCCATGATGCGAGGCTCGACACCGGCGACCGCGCTCGTGACGATGCGCGCGAGCGGCTTCACGCCGAGCTCCTTCACGCCGTTGTCCGACGCGATGAGCAGCGCGGCGGCGCCGTCGTTCAATCCGGACGAGTTGCCCGCGGTGACCGAGCCGTTGCCGTCGGTGCGGAACGCCGGCTTGAGCTTGGCGAGCGCTTCGATCGTCGACTCCGGCCGGAGAAATTCATCCTGCTCGAACTTCTTCGGATCGCCCTTCTTCTGCGCGATCTCGACGGGGACGATCTCGCTCGTGAACCGCCCGGCCTCGCGCGCCTTCGCCGCCTTCTGCTGCGAGCGCAGCGCGAACGCGTCCTGGTCGGCCCGTGTGACCTTGTATTGCTCGGCGACGTTCTCGGCCGTCTGGCCCATCGAGTCGACGCCGTGCGTCGCTTTCATCTTCGGATTGACGAAGCGCCAGCCGAGGCTGGTATCGAACAGCTCGATGTCGCGCGCGAACGGCTTGGCACCCTTCGACATCACGTACGGCGCGCGGGTCATGTTCTCGACGCCGCCGGCGATGTAGAAGTCGCCCTCGCCCACCTTCACTGAACGCGCCGCGCTCGCGACGGCACTCATGCCCGAGGCACAGAGACGGTTCACCGTCTCACCCGGCACGGTGACGGGAAGTCCGGCGAGCAAGCCGGCCATGCGCGCGACGTTGCGATTGTCCTCGCCCGCCTGATTCGCGCAGCCCATGATCACGTCGGTCACGCGCGACGTATCGAGCTTCGGATTGCGCTCGACGAGCTTCGCGATGACGGCCGCCGCGAGATCGTCGGCGCGCACTTCACTGAGTCCGCCGGTCATGTTGCCGACCGCGGTGCGCACGCCGTCGACGATATATGCGTTGGTCATTCAGTATCCGGAAAGAAAGGCTTGTCGGTCTTGTAGGCTGTGCCCTGGAAGACGCTCACGAGCTCGTCGCCGCGGCGCACCTCCACTCGGTAATACCCCAGCCGGTTCGATGCGGTCTCCTCGTGCGCCGACGCCACGAGCACGTCGCCGACCGAGATCTTGCGCGGATAGGTGATCGAATTGTCGACGCTCACCGTGATCCGTCCATGGGTGTTGCAGGCGAACGCGAACGCGCTGTCGGCGAGGGCGAACGCCACACCGCCATGGCAGACGCCGAACCCGTTCACCATGTCCTCGCGCACCGTGAGGCGCACGGTCGCCGTACGCGGAGCGACGTGCACGAGCTCCATGCCGAGCATCTTGCTGAACGCGTCGTGCGCCATCATCGCGTGCACGACGCGCTCGGCGAGTGCCTGCTCGTCGGTGCTCACTGGAAGAACTGCCTGCCGTCGCGCACCATGCGGCGCAGCAACGGGCTCGGACGGTAGCGATCCTCGCCGTATTCGCCGTACAGCGCGTCGATCCAGCCGAGCACGGTCGGAAGGCCGAGCTCGTTGGCCCAGGCGAGGAGTCCCTTCGGATAGTTCACGCCCTTCGTCATCGCGAGATCGACGTCCTGCGGCGACGCGACCTGCATCAGCACGGCGTCGGCGGCCTCATTGATGAGCATGGCGATCACGCGCTCGAAGATCGTGCGGCCGAGATCGGTGTCGGTCTTCGGCTCGGGCTTCACCGCGCCGGCGCGATAGTCGTAGTAGCCGCGCCCCGACTTCTTGCCGAGGAAGCCCGACTCGACGAGCCGCTTCTGCGTCAGCGACGGCTTGTAGCGCGGATCGTAGAACATGCCCTCGAACACCGATCGCGTCACGGCGTAGTTCACGTCGTTGCCGATGAAGTCCATCAGCTCGAACGGTCCCATGCGGAACTTGCCGAACTCCTTGAGCGCCCAGTCGATCGTCGCGCTATCGGCAACGCCTTCCTCGAGGATGCGGATCGACTCGCCATAGTACGGCCGCGCGATGCGATTGACGATGAAGCCGGGCGTGTCGGACGCGAGCACCGGCGTCTTCTTCCAATCCTTCATCAGCAGATACGCCGCGGGCGCGAGCGTCGGATCGCCGCCGAGCCACGGGATGACCTCGACGAGCGGCATCACCGGCGCGGGATTGAAGAAGTGGATGCCGATGACACGGTCGGAGTTTCGACAGGCCGAAGCGATCGACGCGACGGAGAGCGACGACGTATTCGTCGCGAGCACCGCATCACCGCCGATGTAGCTCTCGAGCTTCTGGAAGAGCACGCGCTTGGTCTGGAGATCCTCGACGATCGCTTCGATGACGAGCCCGCAGTTGCGGTACGCCGAGAGATCGTCGGTGAGCGGATCCCACTGATAGGTGATGCGCGCCATCAGCGCATCGGCGTCGTCGCGCGTGTAGCGCCCCTTCTCGACTTCGCGATCCATCGCCTTCGCGAGGTTCGCCTGCGACTTCCGCGTCGCGCCATCGAAGGCGTCGGCGATCACGACCCGGTGTCCGGCGGCGGCGGCCACCTGCGCGATCCCACTCCCCATCGCCCCCGCGCCGACGACTCCGACGACTGTGTTCTGGTCTAAAGGCATCTCGTGCAACCGAAAGATGGTGTCTCAACGACCCGCGCGTGTGTCATTCCGAGCGCAGCGAGGAATCCAATATCACTGCAGGGAGACTTGATGACCTACTACGTCTACATCCTTGCGAGCATCAGCCGAGCTTTATACGTGGGAGTAACCAGCTCGTTGAATCAACGCGTTTGGGAACATCGCGAAGGAACGAAGTCCGTGTTCGCGTCGCGGTACAACATCGACCGACTGGTTCACTACGAAATCTACGAGAGCGTGCACGCGGCAATCACTCGAGAAAAGCAAATCAAAGGGTGGAATCGGAAGAAGAAGATCGCACTGATCGAACAAGAGAATCCGCTATGGCGCGATCTTGGTACCGACTGGCAGCCCGGATCGGACGAGCCCCTCTCAAAGCGTACAGTGGAGGGCGCCCCGGGCGCCGGCGGGCAAAACACCGCCCCCAGCCCCCCCGGACCCACAACACCCCCCCCTGCCCCAGTGGGGGAGCCACCCAAGCCTTTCTGGTGGCCAGAGCAGCACCTT
>CBHWBX010000062.1:0-13779 GCA_966111935.1 uncultured Gemmatimonadaceae bacterium | reverse complement strand
GGCGACTCGCACGCCGCGGGAGTCGCGCGCGCGCTCACCGCGCAGCGTGTGCCCTACAAGCTCACCGGCGTCGGCGGCGACAAGATGCGCGAGGCCGGCGTCGAGCTGATCGAGCACACGTCGAAGCTCGCGGTGATGGGCTTCGTCGAAGTGCTCGAGACGATCCCGCGCCACCTGTCGCTGCTCAATCGCATCAAGGATCGCCTGAAGACCGGGAACGTCGCCGCGGTGGTGCTCGTCGACTATCCCGACTTCAACATGTTCGTGGCGTCGGCGGCGAAGAGCGCGGGCGTACCGGTGCTGTACTACATCACGCCGCAGGTCTGGGCGTGGCGCGCCGGCCGCCTGAACACGCTCGCGAAGACGATCACGCGCGCCGCCGTCATTCTCCCGTTCGAGGAGAAGCTCCTGCGCGCGCACGGCATCGACGCAACGTTCGTCGGCCACCCGCTGCTCGACCGCGCGGCCGCGCTGCCCAGCCGCGCCGAAGCGCGCGCGACGCTCGGACTGCGCGACGACGCCCGTGTGCTCGCGCTCTTCCCGGGCAGCCGGAAGCAGGAGATCGAGTTCCATCTCGCGGATTTCGTCGCCGTCGGCGAAGAGCTGCAGCGGCGCATTCCCGGGCTCGACGTCATGGTCGCGCTCGCGCCGCACGTGACGATCGATGCGTCGCGCTGTCCCTTTCCGACGGTGCGCGGCCAGTCGTTCGCGCTGCTGCGCGCCGCCGACGCGGCGTTCTGCAAGAGCGGAACGACGACGCTCGAGGCCGCGGTCGCGGGCTGTCCGCTCGTCGCGGCGTATCGCATGAACGCGATCAACTACGCGATAGCGAAAACGTTCGTACGCGTGCCGAACATCAGCCTCGTGAACCTGATCGCCGAGCGACGCGTCGTTCCTGAGTTCATCCAGGATGACCTGAAGCCGCGCGCGGTGGCTGACGCGCTCGAGCCGCTGCTCGATCGGACGAGCCCGCAGCGGAAGGCGATGGTGGCGGATCTCGACGGTGTGCGTGCGGCGCTCGGACAGCCGGGCGCGAGCGAGCGGGTCGCGACGATGCTCGCCGAGATGGTCAAGGGAGGAGGCCGCGGCGCGTGACGCCCGACGAGAAGCGCGAGCGACGGACTCGCCGGATCGTGTCGGCGGGCGTCTGGTTCGTACGTGCGATCGCGCTCACCTGGCGCTTTCGCGTTCGCGACGACGAGGAGCTCAGGCGTCTTCGCGCCGAGCGCAAGCCGGTCGTCTTCGCGCTCTGGCACGGACAGATGCTTCCGTTGCTGTATCATCACCGCGGCGAGGGAGTATCGGTGTTGATCAGCGAGCATGGCGACGGCGAGATCATCGCGCGCATCGCGATGCGGCTCGGCTTCCGAACGGTCCGCGGATCGACGTCGCGAGGGGCGGCCCGTGCGCTGCTCGGCCTCGTGCGCGAGCTCGAGGAAGGGCACGACCTGGCGATCACTCCCGATGGACCGCGTGGCCCGGAAAAGTCGTTCGCGCCCGGCGCGCTGATCGTCGCGCAGCGCAGCGGTGCGCCGATCATTCCGACGGTGGCGGTGGCGTCGTCGGGCTGGCGGCTCGGCAGCTGGGATCGGTTTCTGATCCCGAAGCCGTTCGCGCGCATCACGATCTCATACGGTCCGGCGATTCGATTCGAGACGTCGAGTGCGCGCGACGCGATCGCCGAATCGGAGCGGGCGCGGTCGGCGATGCTCGCGGCCGAGGAGCGCGCGAGTGTCTGAGGCGCGCCACGGATTCGTGGAGCGCGTGTGGTACGGCTCCGATTCCGTTGCGACGGCGACGCGCGCGGCGTTGATGCCGCTCGAGCGCATCTTCGGCGGCATCGTGGGTGCGCGCGACATTCTCTACGACGCCGGCTGGCTGCCGGCTCGTCCGGTCGCGCTGCCGGCGGTGAGCGTCGGGAATCTCACCGTGGGCGGCACCGGGAAGACGCCGATCGCGGCGTGGATCGCGCGCGGGCTCGTCGCGCGCGGCGCGAGTCCGGCGGTCGTGCTGCGCGGCTACGGCGACGACGAGCCGCTCGTTCACAAAACGCTAAACCCCGGCGTGCCGGTGGTCGTCGGCGCGGATCGCGTGGCGGCGATCGCCGAAGCCGCCGAGCGCGGCGCGGACGTCGCCGTGCTCGACGACGCATTCCAGCATCGGCGGGCGCGCCGGACGGCGGACCTCGTCGTCGTGAGCGCGGACCGGTGGACCGGGGACGTCCGGCTGCTGCCGGCCGGACCGTGGCGCGAGCCGCTGAAGGCGGTGCGACGGGCGTCGCTGGTGATCATCACGCGCAAGGCGGCGTCGACCGAACGCGTGGACGAGGTGAATCGCGCGCTATCGGCGGTCGCGCCGCTCGTCCCGCGCGTCTCGGTGCATCTGGCGCCGGGAACATTGGTAAACGCGAATGATGCGTCGGCGACGATGGCGCTGTCGTCGCTGTCAGGCAAACACGTACGCGCGATCCTGTCGATCGGTGATCCGGCAGCCTTCGTGTCGCAGATCGAGTCGACGGGAGCACATGTTCGTGCATCGGTGTACGCGGATCACCATGCGTTCACCGATGCCGATGTGGCGGCGCTCGGTGGCGGGCTGAGCGACAGCGACGTGGTGATCTGCACGCTCAAGGATGCCGTAAAGCTTGCTCCCCGCTGGCCTCGCCTTGCGCCGCCGTTGTGGTATGTTTCTCAGCAGGTGATGGTGGAGCGCGGTGTGGGGGGCGTCGAGCATTTGCTCGATGAGCTCGTGCGCGCGCGCTCCGGAACGTCCCTCAACGCCGGCTGAGCCGGCCAGTTCCTTAATCATGGCTACCGATCTCCGACTTCCCACCGATAGAATCGTTCGCCCGGACAAGGATCGTTTCCTCAACGAGGAAAATCCGTTCGAAGCGATGATGTCGCGGTTCGACCGCGCGGCCGAATTGCTCGACCTCGAGCCCGGCCTTTACAAGGTGTTGCGGCACCCCGAGAAGCAGATCACCGTGTCGATCCCGGTGATGATGGACAACGGCGAAGTAGAAGTGTTCGTCGGTCACCGCGTGCTCTACAACACGTCGCGTGGTCCGGCGAAGGGCGGCATCCGCTTCGACATGAACGTGAGCCTCGAAGAAGTGAAGGCGCTCGCCGCATGGATGACCTGGAAGTGCGCTGTCGTGAATTTGCCCTTTGGAGGTGCAAAAGGCGGCGTCGTCTGTGACCCGCTGAAGATGAGCGCCGGTGAGCTCGAGCGCCTCACGCGCCGTTACACCGCGGGCATCATCGCCACGCTCGGTCCGGACTCCGACGTCCCGGCGCCGGACGTGAACACGAACGAGCGCGTCATGGCGTGGGTGATGGATACCTACTCGATGCGCATGGGCCACACGGTCACGGCCGTCGTGACCGGCAAGCCGATCGAGATGGGCGGTTCGCTCGGCCGCCGCGAAGCGACCGGCCGCGGCTGCATGATCGTGACCAAGGAAGCGCTCAAGCACCTCGGCATGCCGATCCAGGGCACGACGGTCGCCGTGCAGGGCTTCGGCAACGTCGGCTCGGTTGCGGCCGATCTCCTCGTCAAGGAAGGCTGCAAGGTCGTCGCGATCAGCGATCGCACCGGCGGCTACTACAACAAGAACGGCATCGACATCCCGGCGGCGATCAAGCACGTGCGCCAGGCGAAGTCCCTCGAGGGCTTCACGGGCGGCGACCCGATCACGAACGACGATCTCCTCCTGCTCGACGTGGACGTGCTCGTCCCGGCGGCGCTCGAGAACGTCATCACGAGCAAGAATGCGGGGAAGATCCGCGCGAAGATCATCTGCGAGGGCGCGAACGGTCCGACGACCGCCGGCGCCGACTCGATCCTCGACGAGAAGGGCGTGTTCGTGATTCCGGACATCCTCGCGAACGCGGGGGGCGTGACCGTCTCGTACTTCGAGTGGGTGCAGGACCGCGGCGGCTATTTCTGGACCGAGGAGGTCGTCAATGACCGCCTCACCGAGATCATGCGCCGCAGCTTCGCCGACGTGCTCAAGCTGTCGATGCAGCACAAGGTGAACATGCGCACGGCGGCGTACATGCTGTCGATCAGCCGTGTCGCGACGGTTCACCGTCTGCGCGGGATCTATGCGTAGTGAAGGTCCATGTTGCCGTCGTCGGGAAGCCGCGCGACGGCAACATGGCCGCGGCCATCCGGGAGTATGAGACCCGGGCGAGCCGCTACTGGCCGTTGCAAGTCCACGAGGTCCGCGAAGAGCCGGCACGCGCCGGGTCCGCGGACCTCGTTCGCGAGCGGGAGGGCGAACGCTTGCTCGCGGCGATACCTTCCGGTGCGCGCGTCATCGCGTGCGAGTTGACGGGGAAGAGCTACAGCTCGGAGGCATTCGCTACTTGGCTACAACACCTTCGCGAGCAGGCACGCGATGTTGCAATTCTCATCGGCGGGGCCTACGGCCTCGGCGATGTCGTTCGGCGGCAGGCGTCGTCGTCGCTCGTCCTCGCGCCGTGGACGCTGCCGCATGAGCTCGCGCGCCTCGTCCTTGCCGAGCAGCTGTACCGCGCCGGCACCATTCTGCGCGGCGAGCCCTATCACAAGTAATTCGGACGACGCGAGGGCCCGCGCATGACCGTGCCTCTCGTCCTCACCGATACCCTTGGCGGCTCCCCCCTCTCGAAGGCCGCCCGTGCGGGACAGCTCCCGCAATGGTTCGTCCCGGTGCCGCGCACCCCTCAGGAATGGCGTGCGCACGCCGAAGCCGTGCGCTCGAGCGTTTCGGCGCGCTGGCTCGATGATCTCGCGCCGGCGATCCAGGCGACCGGACGCGCCGCGGCACGCCTTTCCGCGAGCGCCGGCGGCAAGGGCCTCGTCGTGACCACAGGCCAGCAGCCCGGACTCTTCGGCGGTCCGCTGATGACGTTCGCGAAGGCGTTGAGCGCGCGCGCACTCGCCGACACGCTGCGGGATCTCCTCGGCATTCCGGTCGCGCCCGTGTTCTGGGCGGCGACGGACGACGCCGACTTCGATGAAGCCGCGCGGGTGTCGCTCGCGCTCGACGGCGGCGCGCGCGAGCTCACGCTCGAGCAGACCTCGCCGTCGGGCACGCCGATGACGCGCGTACCGATGGGCGACGACATCGACCATCTGATCCCGCTGTTGCGCGACGCCTGCGGGTCCGTGGTGCACGCTTCGTATCTCGAGGCTGCGCTCGCCGAGTATCGCCAGAGTGCGACGGTGGGCGACGCGTACGTCGCGCTGCTGCGGCGCGTCTTCGAGCCGCTCGAGATCGCGGTGCTCGACGTCTCGCATCCGGCGGTCGCTGCCGCTTCCGCGCCGACGATGCTGCGCGCAGCGCAGCGTGCGACGGCCGTCGCCACTGCGGTGAAGCAGCGCGGGGAAGAGATCGTGGCCGCCGGCTACCGACCGCAGGTCGAGGAAGTGCCAGGGCTTTCGATCGTGTTCGTGAACGAGCGCGGCACGAAGCGTCGCCTCACGCAGGCGGAAGCCGAGCAGTTCGCGCCGAGCCAGGGCCAGTGGCTGTCGAGCACCGTGCTGCTGCGTCCAGTCCTCGAGCGTGCACTCCTGCCGACAGTGACGTACGTCGGCGGGCCTGGCGAGATCGCGTACTTCGCGCAGGTCACCGCCGTGGCCGACGCGCTCGAGCTCGCGCGTCCGCTCGTCGTTCCGCGCTGGTCGACGACGATCGTCGAGCCGCGCGTCCGCACGACGCTCGACCACCTCGGCGTAACGATGGACGAGCTCGCCGATCCGCATGCCGTCGAAAGCCGACTCGCTCGCGAAAGACTTAATCCCGCGATGGCCTCAGCGTTGCGAGAGCTACGGTCGAGTATGGACACTGCAATCGACAAGCTCGGCGCCGCCAATGACGGCGTGATCGCGAGCGACGTGATCTCCGGCCTCTCGCGTGAGATGACGCATCGGCTCGAGCGGCTCGAGCGGCGCGTCGTCGCCGGAGCGAAGCGCCGTGAGGACGATCTGATGCGACGGATCGCGACCGTGCGCGGCGCGCTCTATCCGCATGGCGCGAAGCAGGAGCGGAAGCTTGGGTGGCTGCCGTTCCTCGTGCGCGAGGGGATGCCGCTGGTCGACCAGATGCTGGCGGCGGCGACGCAGCATGCGCAGGCGCTCGTGACCGGTGCGCCGTCGCTTCCGTCGGCGAAGGCGTCGGTCGTCGCGCGGTGACGGCGATTCCGACGTCGCAAGACGAACCGATTCCGGCGGCGGACGAACCGACGCCGGCATCGCCAAAGCCGAAGCGGAGCAGGGCCGGCGCTTTCTTCGTGGCGCTCGGCATCATGGCGACGAAGCTGTTCGGCATCGTTCGTCAGGCGTTCATCGCGCGGTATCTCGGTGCGGATTTCGCGGCCGACGCGTTCAACGCGGCGACACGAATACCGAACCTTCTCCAGAATCTGTTCGGAGAAGGAGCGCTTTCCGCCTCTTTCATTCCCGTCTATTCACGGCTTCGCGCCGAAGGCGACGAAGCAGAGGCCGGACGCGTTGCGGGTGGAGTTCTGGCGACGCTCGCCGTCCTGATGGCGGTGCTGGTGACGCTCGGCGTCATCTTCACGCCGCAGTTGCTTCCGATCCTCGTCGGCGGGTTCAAGGGCGAAACGAAGTTGCTCGCGATCGACTTCGCTCGAATCACGTTCCCGGGCATCGGCATCTTCGTCCTCGGGGCCTGGTGCCTCGGTGTGCTCAACAGCCACCGCCGCTTCTTCATCTCGTACGCGGCGCCGGTGGCGTGGAGCATGGTGATGATCGGCGCCCTTTGGTACTACGGAAAAAAGCAGCTACCGGTGGAGCAGCTCGCCCGGATCGCGTGCTGGGCGTTCGTGATCGGTGCGGTCGCCCAGGTTCTGGTGCAGGTCCCGGCGGTGTGGGGGCTCGTCCACAAGAACCTGCGGCTCTCGCTCGACTGGAAGAATCCTCACATCCGCACGGTTCTTCGAAACTTTGTTCCGGTCGGCATCAGCCGCGGTGTCGTTCAGCTCAGCAACTACGTCGACATCTTCATCGCCTCATTTCTGCCGGTGGGGACGCTGTCGCTGATCACGTACGCGACGACGATCTCCTACGTCCCGGTGAGCATGTTCGGCATCGGCATCTCGGCGGCCGAGCTGCCGGAGATGTCGAGCGTCATTGGCTCGAGCGACGAGCGCGCGCGGCAGCTGCGCGAGCGCTTGAACGCCGGTCTGCGCCAAATTGCCTATTTCGTCATCCCGTCGGCGCTGTCGATGGTCGCTGCCGGTGATCTCATGGCGGCGGCGCTGTTCGAGCACCGCGGACGTTTCACGCACCAGAGCACGATCTTCGTCTGGGGAATTCTTGCCGGCTCGGCGGTCGGCCTGTTGGCGAGCACGAGCGGCCGTCTCTATTCCTCCACATACTACGCACTACACGACACGAAGACGCCCCTCAAGTTCGCGTGCGTGCGTGTGGTCCTGACGTCGATCCTCGGTTTCCTGTTCGCGGTGCCGCTTCCGAAGCTCATCGGGCTCGACCCTCGCTGGGGCGGCGCCGGCCTCACGGTGTCATTCGGCATCGCCGGCTGGACGGAGTTCATGCTGCTCCGCCACTCACTGAACAAGCGCATCGGTGCAACCGGTGCTCCCGTGTCCTTCTCCACACGTCTGTGGGGCTCGGCGGCGTTGGCGGGGCTGGCTGCATTTGGTCTCAAGCAGGTATTCTCGACGCACAACCACATCGTCAATGCCGTGGTCGTGCTCGGTGCTTTCGGGCTCGTCTACCTCGGGGCGACGCTGGCGTTGAAGGTGCCGGAGTCGAAGATTTTGCTGCGGCGCCTGCGGCTGGTGCGCTAGCGCGCCAAGCCGACCTCCGATCACAAATCGGGGTATTATTCGGGGATGGTCATTCCCGATGTGATTCTCGAAAAGATTCCGCACCTGCCCGAGTCGCCCGGCGTGTATCTGTGGCGCGACAAGGACGGCACGGTCCTCTACGTCGGGAAGGCCAAGCGGCTGCGCTCGCGTGTCCGGAACTACGTGACAGGCGAGCACTGGGAGAGCATCAAGACGCGCGCGCTGATGCAGGCCGCGGCCGCGCTCGAGACGATCGTCGTGCCGAGCGAAGCGCACGCGCTGATCCTCGAAGCCAACCTGATCAAGGAATACAAGCCGAAGTACAACATCGCGCTGCGCGACGACAAGTCGTACCCGTACATCAAGGTCACCGTCGCCGAGCCGTTTCCGCGCGTCTGGGTGACGCGGCATCTCCAGGATGACGGCAGCCGGTATTTCGGCCCGTACACCGACGTCGGCGCGATGCGCCGCGCGCTCAACGTCGTGAAGCGCATCTTCAC
This sequence comes from uncultured Gemmatimonadaceae bacterium, assembly GCA_966111935.1. GTDB lineage: Bacteria > Gemmatimonadota > Gemmatimonadetes > Gemmatimonadales > Gemmatimonadaceae > JAQBQB01. The sequence continues at coordinate 5,459 of CBHWBX010000062.1, read as the reverse complement.
GGTGCGCTCGTGCAACTTCGACATGCCGAAGCAGATGCCCGAGCGCCCGTGCCTCGACTACTTCATCAAGCGGTGCAAGGCGCCGTGCATCCTCGCGCAGACGCAGGTCGAGTATCGCGCGATGATCGATGAAGTGCTGGTCTTCCTCGAGGGACGCACGAACGAGGTGAAGCGGCGCGTGAAGGAGCGCATGCAGCTCGCCGCCGAGTCGCTCGACTTCGAGCGCGCGGCCGAGCTGCGCGACGCGCTCAACCACCTCGAGCGAATGGAGGAGCCGCAGGTGGTGATGAACATCGAGGGCGGCGACCGGGATGTGATCGGCTACGCGCGCGACGGCGACGACGCGGCGATCGCGCTGATGCGCATTCGCGGCGGCAAGCTGCTCGCGCGCGAGCACCAGTTCCTCGAGAACGTCGACGAGGAGCCGGACGCGAACGTCCTCGAGGCGTATCTCGTCGGCAGCTATCTGCCGCTCGAGGATCGCGCCTCCGAGCTGTTGATCCCCTTCGACCTCGAGGAGCGCGAGCTCGTCGAGACCTCGCTCGAGCGCACCAAGCTGCACGTGCCGCAGCGGGGATCGCGCCGCGAGCTCGTCGATCTCGCGACGCAGAACGCGCGGCACCTGCTCGAGGAGCTGCGGCTCACGGGCGAGGAGACCGAAGAGCGCGCGGGCGAGCCGGTGTACGAGCTCCAGCGCCAGCTCGGACTGCAGAAGATTCCGCGGTCGCTGGTGTGTTTCGACATCTCGCATGCGCAGGGCACCGACACCGTCGCGAGCTGCGTCTGGTTCCAGAACGGCCGGCCGTATCGTGCCGAGTACCGCAAGTTCAAGGTGAAGACCGTCGAGGGGATCGACGACTTCGCGTCGATGAACGAGGTCGTCACGCGCTACTTCACTCGACGTCTAGAGGAGAAGAAGGCGCTCCCGGATCTCGTCGTCATCGACGGCGGGAAGGGGCAGCTGAATGCCGCGCACGCGGCGCTGTCGCTGCTCGGGCTGGCCGAGATGCCGCTGATCAGCCTCGCGAAGCGCGAGGAAGAGATCTTCGTCGTCGGCCGGAGCGAGTCGCTGCGGCTGTCGCGCCGCTCGCCGGCGCTGCGGATGCTCCAGCAGGCCCGCGACGAAGCCCACCGCTTCGCGATCACCTTCCAGCGCAAGCGGCGCGCGATGCGCACGGTGACGTCCGAGCTCCTGCGGATTCCGGGGGTCGGCGACTCGAAGCGCCGGCAGCTCCTGGCCAAGTTCGGAAGCCTCCAGGGCGTGCGCGACGCCTCGGTCGAAGAAATTGCCGCCCTCCCGGGCTTTGGCCGAAAGACCGCCGCGCGTATTCTCCAAGGGTTGCAGGACAGTTCGCCGACGGCGCCGGCTGCCGCATCCGCGCCCGCCGACGCGGCGAACGATGAAACAGCAGTCCCTCTCGATCCAACTCCTTCCTCCGAATCCAACACGTGAGCACCTGGCATCTCGAATGCTCGGCATGCGACGTCCGCGAAGCGGGCGATGCGCGCGCCACGGTCTGTCCGAAATGCGGACAGCCGTTCCTCGTTCGTTACGACTCGCCCTGGCCGTCGCTCTCCGCGGTCACGCCGCGCTGGGACATGTGGCGCTATGCCCCGGTCATGCCGCTCAAGGACGGCGAGCAGCCGGTGTCGCTCGGTGAAGGACTCACGCCGCTCATGGAGCTGCCGAAGCTCGCGAAGGAGATCGGCGTCGCGAAGCTATGGGTGAAGGACGAAGGGCTCAATCCGACGGCGTCGTTCAAGGCGCGCGGCATGAGCGCCGCCGTCACGCGCGCGCGCGGTCTCGGTGTGCCGGGCCTCGTCGTGCCGACGGCCGGCAATGCCGGTGCGGCGCTCACCGCGTACGGCGCGGCCGCGGGACTGCCGGTGCGCGTCTACGCGCCCGAGACCACGCCGAAGCCGATCCTCGACACGATTCGCGCCCTCGGTGCCGACCTTCAGCTCGTCGCGGGACACATCGGCGACGCCGGCAAGCAGGCCCGCGCCTTCTCGGCCGAAAGCGGCTACTTCGACATCTCGACGCTGCGCGAGCCGTATCGCATCGAGGGGAAGAAGACGATGGGCATCGAGCTCGCCGAGCAGCTCGGCTGGACGCTGCCGACGCACGTCGTCTATCCGACCGGCGGCGGCACGGGACTCATCGGCATGTGGAAGGTCTTCGCCGAGATGCGCGACGGCGGCTGGCTGCCGAAGGACGTGCGCATGCCGAAGATGGTCGTCGCGCAGGCCGACGGCTGCCAGCCGATCGTGCGCGCGTTCAAGAACGGTGAAGAGAAGGCCACGCCGTGGGAGAACCCGACGACGCACGCGAGCGGTCTGCGTGTGCCCGGCCCGCTCGGCGATCGCCTGATCCTGCGCGCGCTGCGCGAGAGCAACGGCGACGCGCACGCGGTGAGCGAGGACGCCATTCGCGCGGCGACGCTCAAGCTGTCGCGCTCGAGCGGTGTCGATGCGGCGCCGGAAGGTGGCTGCGCGCTCGCCGTGACGCAGGAGCTCGTGGCGGCCGGCCGCATTCCGGCCGACGCCGAAGTGCTGGTCTTCAACACGGGCAGCGGCGCTTCCTACCGCTTCTGATGCGCGCGGCGATCCTCGATCCGTTCAGCGGCATCGCCGGCGACATGACGCTCGGCGCGCTGATCCAGGTGGGGCTCGACCCCGACTGGCTCCGCGCGCTGCCGCGCGTGCTCGGCCTCGAGAACATCGGGGTCGAGATCCGCGAGGTGATTCGCGGTGAGATCGTCTGTCAGAAGGTCGACTTCGAGATCCCGCCGCAGCCGCACGGACGGCACATCACCGAGATCAAGGCGCTCGTCGCGAAGAGCGGCGCGCCGGCGCGCGTGCGCGAGCTCGCCGATCGCACCTTCATGGCGATTGCTAGTGCTGAAGGGGAAATCCACGGCATGCCGCCGGAGGAAGTCCATCTCCACGAGGTCGGCGCCGTCGATGCGATCCTGGACGTTGTCGGCGTGATCTGGGGACTCGAGCAGCTCGGCGTGGAGCGCGTGTATTGCGGCACGATCGCGCTCGGCGACGGGAGCGTGAAGGCGGCGCATGGGATTCTGCCCGTGCCTGCGCCGGCGACGCTCAAGCTGCTCGAGGGACATCCGGTTCGACCGGGGCCGGAAAAGTCAGGCGAGCTGGTGACGCCGACCGGCGCAGGCCTCGTGCGCGTGCTGTCGCACGGACCGCCGCCGGCGGAGTACGTCCCGCTGAAGAGTGGGTTCGGCGCCGGGACGAAGGACTTTCACGGGCGCGCGAACGCGCTGCGCGTCGTCCTTGCGGATGTTCCCGAGGCCGCGGAGCAGAGCGGTGTCCAGACGCTCGTGGAGCTGACCTGCGACGTCGACGACATGACCCCGGAATACATCGCCGCGGTGGCCGATCTGCTGCGCGACGCCGGTGCGCTCGACGTGACACTTCTCCCCGCGACGATGAAGCGGGGCCGGCCGGGCTCGCGGATCGAGGTCCTGTGCCGCCTGGAGCAGGCCGAGAAGCTCGAGACGCTGCTTCTGATCGAAAGCACGACGATCGGGGTACGACGGCGCGAGGTACGTCGCCGCGCGCTTCCACGAGATGTGATCCGGTTCACAATTCTCGAGCACGAGATCGCGGCGAAGGTCGTTACGCTGCCGGACGGCAGCCGTCGCGCCAAGCCCGAGTTCGCTGATGTCAAACGGGTTGCACTGGCGACGGGACGGCCTCTGCAGGATATTTCAAGGCTGGCGGTTACTGAGGCGGAACGCCACTCGCGCGCGTAGTGTAGGCTATCGCGGGCCGTGGGCCCCCACGCAGTTTCGAGCAGAGTTACTTCAGGAGAAGAGAAATGCCCGTCACGGGTCGGAAGTTGGTCCCTGCGCTGCTCATCGCCGGTCTGTCGGCGTCGGCTGGTGCGCAGAAAGCGTGTGATATCGATGAGAGCAACCCGGCGCAGATCACGCGCGCGGTGCTCAACCTCCAGATCGCGCAGACGGCTGGGAAGCCGGAAGACGCGGCGGCCAAGCTCCGCGACGCGGTGAAGCTGCTCAACGAGGGTGACCTGAAGAAGAACCCGACGGGGCGCGCCTTCGAGCTCGGTCGCGCGTACGTGATGCTGTCGTCGCAGCCGAACGTCGTGAACGGCATGACGACGCGCGCCGCGGTCGGCCTGCTCGACAACCCGACGGCACCGTTCGATCTCTATCAGGGGATCGATTCGGCGTTCACCGTCGTCGAGACGGCGATGCCGGAGTGCGTGGGGCAGACGGCGGCCTATCGCCAGCAGAAGGCGTGGGTCGATCTCGTGAACAAGGCGATCGAGTACAACAACGCCGACAAGATGGATTCGGCGGTGTACGCGGCGAAGCGCTCGCTGCTCCTCACGAAGAACGCGCCGTACGGCTACATGGTGCTTGCCCAGGCGGCCCAGAAGGAAAACAAGATTCAGGACGCGATCGCGAACTACAAGCTCGCCGTCGCCGGCGCGAAGGACACATCGCAGGCCGACGTCCGTCGCCAGCTCCAGCTCGCGCTGGGCAACCTCGCCGCCGACGCGGCGGAGGAAGCCACGGGTGAGCAGAAGACGGCGTACATGGCCGAAGCCAAGGCGGCCTACGCGGCCCTCGCGGCCGATCCGGGCACCAAGTTCGCCGACGCGGCACGTGCCGGCCAGGCGCGGCTTGCCCAGGCGAGCGGCGACACGGCGGCGATCAAGTCGACGTACGCCGAGCAGCTCGCGAATCCGAGCGCGTTCAACTACAACCAGCTGATGGGCGCCGCGGTGACCGCGGCCCGCGCGAACCAGAACAAGGACGCGATCAAGCTGTTCGAGGCGGCTCGCGCGGTGAACCCGTATCACCGTGACGCGCTGTACAACCTCGCCCGCCTGTATCTGCTCGACAGCGCGTACGTGCAGGGCATCCCGGTCGCGAGGCAGCTCGTCGCGGTCGATCCGTCGAACCCGGACAACTACCAGCTCCTCGCGATCGCCTACGCCAGCATTCAGAAGGGCTACACGGCGAAGCAGAAGCAGTACGACGATCTCGTGAAGGCGCTCGGCAAGCGCGCCAACGCGGGCGGGCTCTCGGCGAAGGCCAAGACTGCGGTCATCGACTCGGTGCCGAAGATGCAGAAGATCAGCAACGCGTACGCGGATTCGGCGAAGATTAACGTCGACTCGGCGCTGCACTACAACATGCTGATGACGAGCCTTCCGGCGAAGGTGTCGTTCACGGAGTTCACGCCGGCCGACGGCAAGATCACGCTCGGCGGCTCGATCACGAACAACACCGACGCGGCGCGCGCGTTCACGATCAAGGTCGATTTCCTCGACAAGGGCGGCGCGGTGGTCTCGAGCCAGACGGTCGACGTCGGATCGGTGGATGCCAAGAAGTCGAAGAACTTCAAGGCCGAAGCGACCGGCGCGGGCATCGTCGCCTTCCGCTACGCGCCGATCAATTGAT
>CBHWBX010000061.1:0-13992 GCA_966111935.1 uncultured Gemmatimonadaceae bacterium | reverse complement strand
TCATCCAGATGTAGAAGACCTTGTTCGTGCCCGTTCCATTGCCGATCCAGTTCGACGACAGCTTGACCCAGATGCTGACGTACAGCTGCTGCGTCGAAGAGAAGTTCTTCACGATGCGGCCGGGCGTGGCGTTCGTCGTACCGCCGGTGGTGCCCGCCGGGTACCAGGCACGCAGCACGTTGTTCGGTGAGCGCGGCGCCGTCGGATCCTGCACGATCGCGATGTGGTGCCACGCGCACTCCTCGCTCGGATCCCACCCCTCGGCGGCAGCGACATCCGAGCAGCTCGTGGCGAGCGAGTTGAAAGGCCGGCTGGTAATGCTCGAGAAGCCGGATGGCTCGTTTGCGCCGTCCGAGCCGAGCACCGGCGGCGGTGCGACGGTCACGAGCAGCGGCTGCGTCACCGTGTCGACGGTGATCGTTACCGTTGTCTGTCCGTATGACAGTCCACGAACGATTCCGCTGGTCGACACGGATGCGACAGTGGGCGTGCCGACGACATATGTCGCCGCCAGACCGGTGAGCACCGTTCCCTTCACATTGAGAACGGTATAGGCGAGCGGCGCCGTCTGCCCCGTGTCGAGCGACATCGGCTGTACGGCGATGGTCGCGACGGTCGTGGCGAGAAACACCTGCACGGTGCTCGTCGCCGTGATGCCACCGGACAGCGCGGTGATGACGGCGCTGCCGACGCCAACTGCGGTTATGCCGCCCGTCGCCGACACGGTGGCGACCGACGGTGCGCTCGACGTGAACGTGACCGACGTGCCTGACGGCTTTCCGTTCGGTCCGCGCGGCACGGCCGTCAGGCTCGCCGTATCACCAACGACGAGACGCAGTTGGGTTGGTGAAAGATCGATGCTCCGGACCGCGGCCGTCGACGCCCTCGACGCCTTCGCCCCCGGTACAAGGTTGGGTGCGTCCGGCGTCGCCGCGGACTCACAGCGCGACAGAACAATTGACGCAGCCGCGCACGTCACGATGCCGCGCAGCATGTTCATCATCGACAACAATCTCATCGCAATGGCCTCGGATCATGAGAGTGCGAGGTCCGAGGCAAGAAGCGATGCCCGCGCGCCGACTACATGCGATTCACCGTCGCCGGCATCCGATATCACTCAGCAGGCAGCGACGAGAGAATCTCGATATAGCCATTCGTCCCATCTACGCGAATGCGTTGTCCGTCGCTGATCAGTCGCGTCGCGTGCGCGACGCCGACGACCGCGGGCAGTCCGTATTCGCGAGCGATCACCGCGCCATGGGTCATCAGCCCGCCGACTTCCGTGACCAAACCTTTGATCGCGACGAAGAGCGGCGTCCAACTCGGGTCCGTGTAAGGCGTGACGAGAATGTCGCCCTGCTCGAGATCAACAGTGGTCGGGTCGAAGACGACACGAGCGCGTCCTTCCACCGTGCCCGCGGAGACGGCGAGGCCGACGAGCGCGCCGGATGGAACGTCATCGCGCCGATGCGCACCGCTGAGCACCTCACCGTCGGAGGTGAGGACCCGCGGCGGCGTGAGACCCTGGTATGCACGGAATGCCTCCCGACGCTCGCGAATGAGCGCGCGGTTCACTTCGTTCGTTCGAACGGCTTCACGCACCTCATCGAACGTCAGGAAGAAGATGTCCTCACGGTCGTCGATGACGCTGGCGTGAACGAGTCCGTTTGCCTCGCGCATCAGCGCCTGCTTGTATGCGAAGTGACGATTGACCATGAAGTACTTCGGATACTCGCGATATCCGATGAAGGTGCGGAGACGGTCAATCATTCGTTTCGCGTCCCCCGCCTTTCGGTCGCCGTCCGGCAACGACCGCAGGCGCGCGAGCAGCTCCGCTTCTCGGGTTTCGGCGGCGTGCTGCCCCTGCGCGAACCGGCGGTCTGCCTCGCCCGGCATGAAGTTCCTGACGTTGCCGAGGATCAGCGGCAGGAGCGAGAGCGGCCGCTCGCTCCAGCGCGGGCGCGTGATGTCGATCTCACCGACACCGCGCATCCCGTACCTGTCGAGCCAGTGCCGGATCGCATCGCGTGCCCCCGGTCCACGGTCGCCGGTCTACACAAAATTTACAAAATACCCCTCCTCCGTGCGGGGGCGGACCGCGCGGCCGGGGGGGGGCGCCCCCACCACGTCGGCGACACGCAGCAGGTCGAGTCCCATCTCCGAGGTGACGTTGTTGGCGACCGACTGCGCGAGCACGTCGGCGGCGTTGGTCTCGCCGAGCCATTCGGCGAGGTGGTCGTTGAGCCACCAGGTGGCTTCGATGCCGGCCATGAGCACCTGATGGCTCTGCGCATCGAAGAGGATCCGTTTCAGCTCCGCGAGGTCCGCCTGGATGAAATCGAACAACGCCGATCCCGATCTCGTCTGGATCTCACGCACGAGCTCCGCGTTCGACTCTCGGCCGCGTGCGATCAGCTCGGCGACGATCGCCGGATCGGCCTCGAGCGGTGCCGGCGCGCCGGCCTTCGGCGCCGCGTTCGGAACGGTATCAGGAAGCGATCGAACGAAGTCGCCACGATCGAGGATCGTTCGCAGGGCATCGCCGACCAGCGGATCGGACTTCCCGAGCATGCCGAAGAGTCCCGCGCGTCCCGCCGGCGTTTCGAGCGCGCGGGTGATGTCGACGAACAATCGGCCACCGGCGACGTGCATCGGCCCCGCCGCCGTGAGCTGCCACATCGAGATGCCGAGCGGCTTCATGGCGTCGGTCATCATCTGCTGATGGCCGACCGATACGTACACGTGATTCTCTCCGTCGGGTGCGACAGGGATCGGGAAGAGCGTCGTGATCGGGCGGCTCTGGACGATGTATGATCTCTCGTCGGTCAGGCACCACTCGACGTCCTGCGGCCGCCCGAAGTGGGCCTCGATCGTTCGACCCAGCTCGGCGAGCCGCGCGATCTGCGCGTCCGTCAGTACGGGATGCGGCTGCTGTTGCGTTCGGGCGACGATCTCGCTCCCGCGGACCGTGTAGACGTCGGCGTTCACGTGTCCGGAGACGAGTGCCTCGCCGAGTCCGGCAATCGCTTCGATGGAGGTGACTTTTCGATTGCCGCTCACCGGATCGGCCGTGAACAGGACGCCCGACGCCTGCGGGTCGATCATCTGCTGGACGACCACCGCCATGCGCACACGGCGATGGTCCACTCCGTTGCGCAGACGGTAGGTCACCGCCCGCTCGGTGAAGAGCGATGCCCAGCAGCGTCGGATGTGCTCGAGAATAGCCGCGCGTCCCGAGACGCCGAGATAGGTATCGTGCTGCCCGGCGAACGATGCGGTCGGCAAATCCTCTGCGGTGGCGCTCGATCGGACAGCGTACGACGTTTGCTCGCCGAGCTCGGCAAGCGCGTGCGCGACGGCGGTCGTGACGTCGTCAGGGATGGGCGCGCGTTCGATCGCATCCCGAGCTCGCGCGCTGAGGACGCGGATGCGGTCGTGGTCATCCGACGTCGCTCGCGACAGCTGCTCCATCAGATCGTCGAGCGCCCGCGCGTCGGCGATCGCGCGTCGGAATCCGTCGGTCGTCACACAGAAGCCGACGGGCACGCGGATACCATCGATTCGTGAAAGTGCTCCGAGGTTCGCGCCCTTGCCGCCGACGATCGCCGTCTGCGTCTCGTCGATCTCCCGAATGTCCATCACTGCGCGCATGCGAATCCTCTCCCCGGGGTTCCGTCTCGGCCGGTGGCTCCAACCGAAGGGGCGCACTTTAGGGTAGGCCCCCTGGCTTGCAGCAAGCCCCGGGTCCGCTTATAACCTCATAGTGGCGAGGAGAGACGACGAAATGTCGCATCGCCAACCGCGAGTGTGGCGTACGTCTCGTTGCGCCGTCGCAGCGAACGCTCCGCTTCCCTGCGTAAATCGCAGGCCTCGGACTGGCTCGGGATTTGAGGATCGGCGCGATCCCCACTCGATCGAGGATCCGTCGTGGACCCGAAGCCTCAGGCAGCGATGCCGGCCGCGGGAGATCCGCAGCCGCTGCGCGTCGCAGTCGTCGTCCCGGTGTACAATGCAGAGCCCTTCCTCGCAGAAACCCTCGCATCCATCTGCGCCCAGACGCGTCGCGCCGATGAGATAATCGTCGTCAACGATTGCTCAAGCGACCGGTCGTCGGACATCGCGCGACAATTCGGCGTGACGGTGATCGATCTCGATCGGAATCGCGGTCCAGCCGGCGCCCGCAACCGTGGCATCGCTGCCGCGACGTCGGACGTCATCGCCTTCTGCGACGGCGACGACATTTGGCTGCCCAATCACCTCGCGTCGGTCGTGGGACTGCTCGAGCGCTTTCCTGAAGCCGGCATGTCGTTCAGTCGCGTCACGTTGTTCGGCACCCTGGAGCACGAGCAGGAGCGCAGGATCCCGGCGAACGTGCCGAGCACCGTGTACTGGGAGCAGTATCACGAGAACCTCGTCATTCCGAGCGGATCGACCGTTCGGAAGAAAGTGTGGTTCGACGTCGGCACCTTCGACGAGTCCTCGGGCATCATCGGCTGCGAGGACTGGGAGTTCACGCTGCGCGTCGCCGCGCGCTATCCACTCGTCTGTGCCGAGCACGTCTCGGTTCGATACAGAAAGCATCCGGCGCAGCTGACGAGCGCCGTCCTTCCGAGGATCAGGCGCGCCGAATACGACGTCCGCCTGCGCCTGCTCGCCGAGGCGCGAGCGCAGCGAAGCCCGGAGTTCGTTGCGCGCATGGAGCACGCACTGCTGACGGCGTGGCAGACACGGCTCCGCGAATCGTGGTATGCGCGCGACTGGGTGTTGATGCGCCTCTACCTCGGGCTCCATCGCGTCATTCCGGGAGGAGGACCGGCGTTTCGAAAGTGGGTGCTGCGAGCGCCACTGATGCCCGTGGCCCGAGTCGCGGATCTCCTACAGGTATAGCGCATGAAACGACGCAGCGTCGTGAAAACGCTGGGTGTCGTCGCCGCCGCGGCAGTCCTTCCACGGAAAGCGATCGCGCCCTGGACGCGCATAGGTGGCGCGCTCGCGCCCGCACCGTCGCTCGACGACGCGCAGGTGGCGCTGATCGGAGCGATAGCGGATACGCTCATTCCGCGCACGACGACGCCGGGTGCGGTCGATGCCGGCGTTCCCGCGTTCGTGCGGAGCGTGGTGAGCGAGAGCTTCACTCCTCGCGAGCGCAAGGCATTCTTGTCCGGACTCGCGGTCATCGAGGTCTACCTTCGCGACGCCCAGGGGCGCGCGTTCGTCGATCTCGATCGCGCGGCGCGCGGCGTGCGCATCGCCGACATCGAAGACCATGGACTCGCCTATCGAGCCCTCTCCAGGCTGCTGCGACACGGCGAGCCGCGCCGCACCTACTGGCAGGTGAAGGAGCTCATCGTGCACGGGTATTTCACGAGCCGCATCGTCGCCCGGGAGATCATTGGCGACCCGATGATCCCGGGGACCTTCGACGGCGCGGCGCCGCTTCGCCATGCGTGAGCCGACGTCGTTCGACGCGATCGTAGTCGGCTCGGGCATCACCGGCGGCTGGGCGGCGAAGGAGCTGACCGAGCGCGGCCTGCGGACGCTCGTCCTCGAAGCCGGCGACACCGTCGTTCCACAGACCGACTTCGGTGAGCACAAGCAGCCGTGGGAGCTGCCCTTTCGCGGACTTGGCGATCGCGATCGCCTCCAGCGCGACCATCCGATTCAGCGGGAATGCTACGCCTGCGACGAGGTCAGTCATCGCTTCTTCGTGAACGACAACGACAATCCGTACACGACGCCGGCCGACGCGCCGTTCACCTGGTTCCGGGGCCGTCAGGTCGGCGGTCGATCGATCACCTGGGGGCGCCAGGTCTACCGCTGGAGTGATCTCGACTTCGAAGCAAATGCGCGAGACGGCCACGGGACCGACTGGCCGATTCGCTATCGGGATCTCGCGCCCTGGTACGAATACGTCGAACGATTCATCGGCGTGTCTGGTGCCGCGGAGGGGCTTGCGCAGCTTCCCGACGGCGCCTTCCTGCCGCCGATGCCGATGACCTGCGTCGAGCGGGCGGCGCGCGAGCGGATTCTTCGCGCGTTCGGCGGCCAGCGGGTGCTCACGATCGGCCGGGCCGCGATTCTCACACAGGCGCACAACGGCCGATCTCCCTGCCACTACTGCGGACCGTGCAACCGCGGCTGCATCACGCATTCGTACTTCAACAGCCTCGGCTCGACCCTCCCCGCCGCGCAGAAGACCGGCCGGCTCACCCTGCGCGCGAACAGCGTCGTCGCCGAAGTGATGTACGATCCCGCCCGAGGGTGCGCGCGAGGCGTCCGCGTGATCGATGCGGTCACGCACAAAGAGCGCGAGTTCACGGGACGGATCATCTTCCTGTGCGCGTCGACGATCGAATCGGTGCGGCTCCTCCTGAGCTCGCGGAGCGCACGCTTCCCCGCGGGGCTCGCGAACTCGAGCGGCACGCTCGGCCGTTACGTGATGGATCACCATCACGGTGCCGGCGCGTCGGGGACGATGCCGGGGTTCACGGACAAACGCACCGTCGGCAACCGGCCGAATGGGATCTACATCGCCCGCTTCCGCAACGTGACGCATCGCCATCCCGACTTCCTCCGCGGTTACGGCATGCAGGGCGGATCGAGCCGCGCCGACTGGAGCCGCGGGACGAAGAGCCAGGGGTACGGCGCGGCGTTCAAGCAGTCGTTGATCGACGAGCTCGCGCCGTGGGAGCTCCATGCCTCCGGCTTCGGCGAAACGTTGCCCGACGCGAGCAACCGCGTCACGCTCGATCCCAACGAGAAGGATCGCTGGGGAATTCCCGCGGCGCGGATCGAGGTGCGCTGGCGGGCAAACGAGCAGGCGATGCACGCGGACATGGCGGTCGCGACGGCGGAGATGCTCGACGCGGCGGGGTGCACGGACATCCAGATGAATCACGACGAGAATCCGCCCGGGCACGCGATTCACGAGATGGGCGGCGCGCGGATGAGCCGGACCGCGTCGGAAGGTGTACTCAATGGATGGAATCAGGCGTGGGATGTCCCCAACCTCTTCGTCACCGACGGCGCGTGCATGGCCAGCTCGGGGTGTCAGAATCCGAGCATCACGTACATGGCCCTGACGGCGCGGGCCGCGGCACATGCCGTGGCGGCGCTCGATCGTCGTGAGCTCTGAATCCCGGTCGACGCGTCCGGCGTGTGACGCAGCTCACGCACCGGACCTGCCGCAAAGGCCGACCGGCGCGCAAACTTGAAGGAGTCGCGGCGCGATTTCGCCGCGACGTCTCCTCCCCTCCCAGCCCGTCCGCTCATGCGCCCGGCCCGCAAGCTCGCGCTCATCGCGCTGTCCGTCGTCGTCGTCCTGATCGTCGCACTCGCGACGATCCCGCTCCTCTTCGGCGACAGGATCGCCGCACGTCTGAAAGCCCAGGTCGATCAATCCGTCAACGCGCGTGTCGCGTGGAGCGGCGTCGGCCTCAGCCTGCTGCGCGATTTTCCGAATGTCACGGCATCGGTCAACGGCCTGCGCGTCGCCGGCGTCCAGCAGTTCGAGCGTGACACGCTCGTCACGATGGATCGGGCGAAGCTGGTGCTCGACCTCCGGAGCGTCGTCGGCTACCTGCGGAGTGGAAAGCCGATCGTCATCCGCGAGATCACCTTCGAGAAGCCCGTCGTCCATCTCAAGCGCCTCGCCGATGGAACGGCGAACTGGGAGATCACCAAGTCCACCGATACGACGGCTTCCCGGTCGAACGGCGTGCACGTGACGCTGCGCGAGCTGGCCGTCCACGGCGGCGTCGTCACGATGGATGACCGCCAGGGGCAGCTCGCCGCATCGATTCACGGGCTCGACGAAGCGTTGAGCGGCGACTTCGCGACCCGGAAGTTCGTGCTCACCACGCGCACCTCGATCGACAGCCTGTCGATGCGCTTCGCGGGCGTGCCCTATCTCAACCGCGTCGCGCTGATGCTGCACGCCAACGTCGACGCGGATCTCGATGCCCACCGCTTCACATTGAAGGACGACTCGCTGCGGCTCAACAAGCTGCTCGTCACCGCGAGCGGGGCGATCACCACCGGCTCGCCGAATCTGGGGCTCGACCTGAAGTTCGCGGCGCCGAGCACGGCGTTCGCGGAGATCCTGTCGCTCGTGCCGGCCATCTATACGAAGGACTTCGCGAAGCTCCAGACGTCGGGCACGATGGCGCTCAACGGACAGGTCACCGGCGCTTATGGACCGAAGGTCTTCCCCGCGCTCGCCGTCCGCGCGCGCGTCGACCACGGCACGTTCCGCTATCCGGATCTTCCGCTTGGGGCGCGCGATATCGGGTTCGAGCTGGCGATCGACAATCCCGGCGGGCACGTCGACAGCACCGTCGTCGATCTCAGGAAGTTCCACGCGCTGGTCGGCGACCGTCCGTTCGATGCGAGGCTCCGCGTTCGCACACCGGTGAGCGACCCCGACGCCGACATCCGCATCGCCGGCTCGGTTGACCTCGGCGACGTCGCGAAGACCGTGAAGCTCGAGGGCGTGACACAGCTGAGCGGCATCATCGCCGCGGACGTCGCGACGCATGCCCGTGTGTCGGACGTGAACGCCAGGCGCTACGACCGCGTGACGGCGAGCGGCGCGATCCAGGCGGCGCGCGTCGCCGTGCGATCGAGCGCCGTGCCGCATCCGATCAGTATCGACACCGCGGCGCTCAGCCTCTCGCCGCGGAGCGCGGCGCTCACGGCGTTCCGTGCGAAGATCGGCGGCAGCGATGCCCGCGCCACCGGATCGCTCGACAACCTGCTCGGCTTCCTGTTGCACGACGAGGATCTGCGCGGCACGGCGACGGTGAGCAGCGACCACTTCGTGCTCGACGAGTGGAAGTCGAACGAGAAGACGACGGAAGTCATCCCCGTGCCGGCGCACGTCGACTTCGGGCTCGCTGCGTCGGCGAAAGAAGTGGCGTACGGCAAGCTCACGCTCGCGAACGTCAGCGGGAATCTTCAGGTGAAGGACCAGCGCGTCACGATGCGCGACCTGAAGATGGACATGCTCAAGGGCGCGGTCGTCGCGAACGGGTTCTACGATACCGCGGATCCGGCGAAGCCCGCGTTCGGCATGGAAGTGAAGATGACGACGCTCGACATCCCGACCGCGTTCGCGTCGCTCGTCACCGTTCAGAAACTGACGCCGATCGCGAAGTGGGCACAGGGGCATGTCTCCGGCATGCTCGCCTTGAACGGCATCCTTGGCTCGGACATGACGCCGGTGTTCGGCGCGCTCACCGGCAAGGGGGAGATCGCGACGGACCGGCTCGTCGTCGCGGATGCACCGGTGCTCACGAGGCTCTCGAGCACGCTGTCGATGGACGCGCTCAGGTCGTCGGGAATCGGCGCCGTCCGCGCGGCGTTCGACGTCGCCGACGGGCGGGTGCATCTCAAGCCGATGGCGTTCAAGCTCGGCGGCGTCGACATGACCGCCTCGGGCTCGAGCGGCATCGATCAATCGCTCAAGTACGATCTGGCGCTGTCGATTCCGCGCGAGCTGCTCGGTCCCGCCGCGACGTCCACGATCACGAAGCTCGCCGCCAAGGCCGGTTCAGTGGGTGCGACGCTTCCCGCCGGACAGGTCGTTCAGCTCATGGCCCAGGTAGGCGGCACCGTGACCGACCCGAGCGTCTCGACCAACTTCAACGGGATGGCGGCGTCGCTCCGCGATGCGACCCAGAACGCGGCGAAACAGATTGCCGCAACCGCGGTGGCGACGGCAACGGCAAAAAAGGATTCCGTCGTCGAGGCCGTCTCGCAGAAGGCACGTGCGCAGGCCGACAGCGTCGTCGCCGCGGCAGGTCGGCAGGCCGACACGATCCGGGCGACGGCGCGTCAGCTCGCCGACAAGGTCCGACAGGACGCAAACGCGCGCATCGACTCCCTCGTGAGCAAGGCGACGAATCCGATCGCAAGGATCGCCGCACAGAAGGCCGGCGAAAGAGCTCGGGCCGAGGCCGACGCACAGGCCGCCAAGCTCGTTCGGGAAGCGGACGCGCGCGCCGACAGCCTGGTATCCGCGGCGAAGCAGCGCGCGGCGGCTCTCGTCGCTCCTCCGACGTGACCGTCCGAGAGTCCGCCGTACGGATTCGACAGATGTAGCACGGCCGCGACGGATTCGGGCCGCCCGCGGGCTCAATAGGAAATAGACCGAAGGCAACGGGGATGTAGAGGATTGGGCTGACTACGCCACATCTCCCCGCAGATCATGCCCGTTCCACAGTTCGGATTCCCCAGCCCGCCGACGCCGGGCCTGGTAAGCGTGATCATTCCGACGTTCAATCGCGCGCGGCTGATCCAGCGCTCGATACGGAGCGTGCTCGCGCAGACGTACCCCGCGTACGAGATCATCGTCGTCGACGACGGATCGACGGATGACACACGCGAGGTCATCGCGGCGTTCGGCGATCGGGTTCGCTACTTCGCGCAGGCCAATGCCGGGGTCGCGGCGGCCAGAAACCTTGCCGCGCAGCACGCGCGCGGCGAGTTCGTCGCTCCGCTCGACTCGGACGACGCCTGGTTGCCGTGGAAGCTCGAGGTCCAGGTGGCGGCGATGCGACGCTTCCCGTCGGCGTGCATCGTCTGCACCGACATGATAGCGATCGACGACCAGAACAATCGCGTGCACGAACGCTTCCTGCGCCGCATGTACTCCGCCTACCGGCACGTGGACGACGAGGTGGTGCTCCCGCGCGTCGGGACGGTGGCCGAGCTGTCGTCGCGGGTCGACGCGGACGTCGCCGCGCAGCCCGTCCGTTGCGGCGATCTCTCCGACGTCATCGCCCTCGGCAATCTCGTGCACACGTCCAGCCTCGTCTATCGTCGGGACGTCCTCGCCAGGGTCGGCGGGTACAACAGCGACTTCCGCTCCGGCGAGGACTACGACTTCCACATTCGCGCGTGCAATGTGGGACACGTGGTGTTGGTCGACGTGCCGGCAATCTTCTATCGCATCGGCGCCGCCGATCAGCTCACCGAGAATCCCGCAGCGCTCCTCGAGCTCGCGCGCCGCGACCTGGAGACGGTGAAGACCGTGGTCGCCCCGAATGCGGAACGCCTCAAGCTCTCGCGTTCCGTGGTCCGCCGTCGCTGGGGCGACGCACTGCGGTGGATCGGCACCGCCGAGCTGGATGCGGGCAACCGGCGCGTCGCACTCGGCTATCTCCTCCGCAGCCTTGCGCGACTTCCGGGCCTCGACCGTCGCATCGTGATGCTCGCGATCTGCCTTCTCCCCGACTTCGCCACCGATATTCTGCGGAAGACGAAGCGTGCCGCGCGGACCGTGACTGTCGCGAACGCCCAGAACATCGATGCGGTAGTCCGGAAGCCCCGCGGACCGGCGTGAGCCGCGTCGCGTAAGGCAAGCGAGAAGCTCCGGAGCGCGCTCGGTCGGCGCGGCGTCACCCGCCCATGACGGCTACTCCGTCAACGCTCCGCTCAGCGGCCCGGCAAATTGCAGCGCCGAGGGCGGAAACCCGAACATCCGCCGCGACGTCCGCGTGAGATGCGCGGCGTCGGCGAACCCGCCCGCATGCGCGGCGGCGGAGAGCGTCGTCCCCGATCCGAGCAATTCCCACACGCGGAGAAAGCGGCGCCAGAGGATGTAGGGACGCAGCGCCATCCCCGTCTCCTCGACGAAGAGATGCCGGAAGCGGCTCGGGGACAGACACGCGACGTCGGCAATCTCCTCGAGCGTGAGCGGCGCGTCGAGGTGGCTGCGGATGTACGCCGTCGCGCGCAGGATGCGCTCATCGGTGACGACCGTCAGCTCCACCCCGCCGGTGAGCTTCCGCACGAGCGCGCGCGCCGCGGTCACCACCGCCGCCGAGCTGCGCGCCTCCTGCCACGCCGCGAAGAGCGCCGGGCGTACGTCGGCCAGCTGCTCGGCGGAGAGCGGGCTGATTCCTTCGGCGCCAAAGAGCTCCTGGAGCGCGCGGCCTTCGCGCGTCTCCGGCTCGACGAACAGCACCGCGGCGAAGGGGACGACGGTCGAATCCATGGTATGCGGCTGGCGCGACGCGATCACCGCGCCCTCGTAGGCCGTCCACGGCTCGGCGTCGCTCGGCCGAAAGCACAGCCGGTGCTCCGACCCGAAGGCGATCTGAATGGCGTAGTGCGCGTGCGGCGGCACGATGTTCTTCGCACGGCGGCTGAGGAACACGCACCCGCCGTCCCAGGACACGAATTGCCCTACGCCGATCTCACCGCTCACTGAGCCTCCTCGCTCGCCGCGCGTCGTCGCCTCGGCTCATCCTAAACCGATCCGAGCCGTAGAGGCAATCCTCGCGGGCGGATACGCCGCATCGTATGTTCAGCTACCGAAAGCCGTCCCTCTCTCCCCCATTCGTCGAGCAGACTGACTGAAGGAGGTCATCGTGACGACCAAACGCGTTGCCAGGACGCTCGTGTTTTCCATGTTGATCGGCGGGCCGTCGATCGTACTCGCCCAGACCGGCAGTATGGCGGGGATGAGCGGCATGGGGATGCATCACGAGATGGGTCATGAGATCGTGATCCCGAAGGGTGCCCTCTATACGAAGGCCGACGTCGAATTCATGCAGGGCATGATCGCGCATCATGCGCAGGCGATCGTGATGTCGCGGATGGCCGAGTCGCACGGCGCTAACGCGCAGGTCCTGAAGCTGTCGAACAAGATCGACCAGTCGCAGGTGCCGGAGATTCGTATCATGCAGGCCTGGCTGAAGCGCAACGACCAGTTCGCGCCCGACACCTCGTCGTGGCGCAACATGACGATGGCCGGCATGCTGACCACGGAGCAGATCAATGAGCTCGACGCGGCGAGGGGAGTCGACTTCGACCACGCCTACCTGCGCTACATGATCCAGCACCACGCCGGCGCGCTGAAGATGGTCGACGACCTGTTCAACGTCGCCCTCGCCGGACAGGAAGTGGACGTGAACGTGTTCGCGAACGACGTCGTCACGGCGCAGACCGCCGAGATCGGCATCATGCAGCGATTGCTCACCCAGCTCCCCGCGAAGTAAGCCACCGCACCAGTCGCAGTCCCCCACACACGCACCGGAGTCCGTCCCAATGCGCAGTTCATGGAAACTGATAGGCCTCGCCGCGGCCCTCGCCGCGCCGGCGCTCCTGTCGGCGCAGAGCTATCCGAGCGCCGCCGATCCGCGAAACAACCTCAAGCCCGGCCGCTTCGACGCCGGCGTCGCGGCGAGCAACATGCGCCTCGTCTCGTTCTCGCCGAAGCCGGCGCAGTTCGACACGGTGCGCGGCCTGACGTTCATCAACTCCGACCTCGCGTTCGGCGGCCACTACGCGTATCAGGGCAACTTCGCCGGCTTCACGGTGTGGGACGTGACCAATCCGGCGAAGCCCGTCGTCGCCTCGGTCGTCGACTGCATCACGTCGCAGGGTGACCCGTCGATCGTCGGCAACCTGCTGTTCGTCTCCGCCGAGGGCGCGGGCAATCGCAATGATTGCGGTAAGGGCGGCGTGCAGGATCCGAAGGATCACATGGCCGGCGTGCGCATCTACGACGTCTCGAATCCGAAGGCGCCGAAGCTGATCAAGAACGTCCAGACCTGCAAAGGCTCGCACACCCACACGGTCATCCCGAGCCCGACGGATCCGAAGATCATCTACATCTACGTGTCCGGTCAGCAGGGAGCACGTCCGGAGACGGAGCTCGCCGGCTGCAAGAATGGAACGGACCCGGCGGATCCGACGAACTCGCTGTACATGCTCGACATCATCAAGGTGCCGCTCGCGCATCCGGAGCAGGCCGCGGTGATTCCGGGCGCACGCATCTTCACCGGTCTCGAAGGTTCGCCGGACTGCATCACGTTTTGCGCGCCCGCGGACAGCCGTCGTCCGGCGCGTCAGGCCGCCCAGGCGGCGCAGGCCGGCGCCGCGGCGCGTCCTGCCGCGCGTCCTGCCGCTGACCCGATGCACACGGGCCCGCGCAACTGCCATGACGTGACCGCCTATCCCGCCCTCGGTCTGCTCGCGGGCTCG
>CBHWBX010000060.1:0-14075 GCA_966111935.1 uncultured Gemmatimonadaceae bacterium | reverse complement strand
GGTAGTGATAGAGATACATCACGCGCTTGATCGCCATGAACGGCACGTAGTTCAGCAGCGCGGCGAACGTGAGGATCATCGCCGAGCCTTCGAGGCCTGCGAAGCGCGCGCGCCGCGTGAAGAACAGCACGACGCCGGCCCCGCTCACGAGCAGCGCCCACCACCAGACCACCGGATTGCCGAGCAGGATCACGAGCGAGCGTGGCTGCCCGTTCGGCCGCGACGACTCGGCGAACGGAATCGGATGCTTCATGATCGGCCAGGTGTACCAGGGCGACGCGCCGGGATTCGTGACGTTCTGAAGCGAGCCGTTGCCGTAGCGAATCGCGTGATGGACTTCACCGAGCTTCGCCCAGAAGGAGAGCTTTGGCGCGTTCGGATCGTATTGCAGCGCCCCGGGCAGCTGTCGCCGGAAGGGCACGGACATGAACACGTCCCCGGGCCCGGCGTGCCGCGTCAGCGCAAACTGAATCTGCCAGCTCGCGAGGTAGACCACCGCGGGAACGACGACGAGCACGGCGAGCTCGCCGAGGTGCGCACGAAGGTTTGCCCGATCCCGGAATGCGCCCGCGAGCCACATCACCATGACGATGCCGAGCGCGGACGCTCCGGTCCACTTCACGCTCAGCGCACACCCGGCAAGTAACGCGCTGATCGCGACCCAGCTCCATCGTGAAGCGCCGCGATGTTCGCGCGCCTCGAGCCATGCAACGATGGCGGCAAGTCCGAACACGATGAGAATGATGTCCGGGAGCGCCGTGCGGGCAATGACGAGCAGCGCATTCTCGAGAAGAATGGCGATGCCGCCCAGAGTCGCGACCTTGCGCGATGCACCGAGCTTGCGCAGTAGCAGGAAGACGAGCGGCAGAAGCAGCGTCCCGAACGCGGCCGGCAGCACGCGCAGCTGTGGCGCCGCGCCGCCGGACACGAGGAGCTCCGCCGGAACGTGCAGCAGCTTCGCCGTCGCCGCGAACAACAGGCGTCCGAGCGGCGGGTGCACGTCGAAGAGGTGCGTGCCGTCGAGATAATAGCCGGCGAACTTCTCGTAGTAGACTTCGTCGAAGATCACGCCGGGGGGCGTGAGCAATCGCCAGGCGTGAACGAGGAGCGAGAGCGCCGTGAGAATCCAGAGCTCCGGCAGGCGGAGCGACTTGCGAGGCTCCATCCGCGGTCAGGGCGTCGCGGACGCGCGAGCGATCGCGACCAGATCGCCGGGCAGACGTACCTTCCAGTCTTCAGGACGGTGCTGTCCGCCGGGGACTTCGGTGTAGGTCACCTTGTAGCCTTTCGCGGTGAGGACGTCGCGCAGCTTGCGATTGGCGTCGCGCAGCGATGGCGCCGCACCGCCGAGTGCGCCGACCGTTTCACGATCGCCGACGTCGAGCAGAAAGACCAGGTCCCGCTTCGGCGACGTCCGGTACTGCTCGGTGAGCCACTGGTAGGGTCCACCGTTTCCTCCCGCCGGACCGCGCCAGAACGCCCCACTCTGCGACAGCACCTTGCCGAAGAGGTCAGGACGGCGGAGTGCCACGAACGCGGCGCCGAGCCCACCGGCGCTCGATCCGGTCACGATCGTCCGATGCGGATCCGTGGTGACCGCGTAGTGCGCGCGGAGCCACGGCATCAGCTCGTCGCCGAGAAAGGCGGCGAACGC
Source organism: uncultured Gemmatimonadaceae bacterium (assembly GCA_966111935.1). Taxonomy (GTDB): domain Bacteria; phylum Gemmatimonadota; class Gemmatimonadetes; order Gemmatimonadales; family Gemmatimonadaceae; genus JAQBQB01. The sequence goes on along the minus strand of CBHWBX010000060.1, from coordinate 12,421 downwards.
ATCGCTGTTGCCAAGCTCATTGGTGCGCGCCGCGCCGGATGAATCGTCGACGAGCAATGCGACGAAGGGCGGACTCGCGTGCGCGGCGAGCAGACTGTCGAGGATGTGAGGGAGCGGAATGTCGTGCTGATAGTCGTTGCCGTCGAAGGCGACGACGACGTCGTACGCCGTGCCCCCCGTCGCCCGATAGCCGGGCGGCGTGTAGACCCACACCCGCCGTTCACGTGCGTAGGTCTTGCTCGCCACGTGCTGCTCGGTCACGGTGCCGGTCTGCGCGTGCGCGCGAAGTCCGGCCACGGACGCAAGGAGGAGAAGAGTCCGTCGCATCAGGGAAATGGAGGAGAGGCGTGCAATCTATGTCAGGGCAACATCTGGGCGCTTGGTCCAATGTTCGCCTGTGACGGCCCGGACGCAAACTGCGGAGGACGGGAATGAGGGAGCGGTCATGCAAATTCTCGCTCTGAAGACGGTACTCGCCGCCACCGACCTGCGGGACGACTCGCTGCCGACGCTGCGCGCCGCCCACACGATCTCGCGAGCTGCCGGAGCCACACTGCACGTCGTCCACGTCGGGCCCGTCGACTCCGGCGGCGGCGAAGCCACGCATGCACAGCTCGGACGGATTGGCGTGCCGCTCAATCAGGCGACGGTGCACACCGTGCCGGGGGAGCCGGCATCGGGCATTCTCTCGATCGCGCGCGAGCTGTGCGCCGACGTGATCGTCATCGGCCCGCATGGCCGCGGGCGATTCGCTGAACAGCGCGCCGACGTCGGCACGGCGCTGCGGATCGCGACGGGCGCGCTCGTTCCCTGCCTCATCGTCGGCGAGCAGGCACATATTCCGGTGCGGCGCGTCATCGTGGCGCTCGACGGCTCCGACACGTCGCTCGGCGCAATGCAGGTCGCGCTCTCGTGGACGTCGGGACTGCGCGGGAGCCGCATCTCCGGCGACGGCGAGACGACGCTCGTCGGCCTGCACGTCGACAATGCGTCGCGGACGGACACGGAGCATGCGGAGGTGCGCACGCGCGCCGAGCAGCGGATCGCCAAGCTGCGCGAGGACGCCGGCACCTGGGCGGGGGTCCACATCGACTACGAGGTCGTACGCGCGACGAACGTCGCGAGGGCGATCGCGCAGTTCTCGACGTCGCACGGCGCCGATCTCGTGGTCATGGGCACGCGGGGCCTCGGCCTCGACGACACGCCGCGGCTCGGGTCGATCTCGTCGGCGGTCACCGAGCAGCTCCGACTTCCCCTGTTGCTCATTCCGCCGGCGGTCTGGCACCGGCTGGTGCCGGGTAGTGCACGCGGCGCCCAGGTCGACGACTGCGCAAGCGAGCCGGTTCGCTGACGATGTGCGAGATCGAACAGGCCATTCGCGGTGCTCCGGCACTGCTCGCGGTGGTCCGCGGGCCGCGCCACGTGATCGACTTCGCCAACGACGCGCTGGCCGATCTGCTCGGCCGCGACCGTGCGCTCGTCGGCCGGCCGATCGCCGATGTCGCCCCCGAGCTCGTCCAGCAGGGCTTCGTGACGCGCCTCGACCGCGTGCTCGCCACCGGCCATACGATCGGCGCGCACGAGCCGCCCCTGCGCCTCCCGCCCGACGGCTCGCCGTCTATTGGAGAACGCTACTTTAACTTTACATATGTTCCCCTGCCGGGCGTGGACGGCACGCCGTCCGGCGTCGTCGCCCACGGCTCCGACGTGACCGATCATGTGCGGGCGATGCGTGAAGCCGAGGATGCCACCCGGCGCCGCGAGGAGATCCTCGGGATGGTCTCGCACGACCTCCGGAATCCGCTGTCGGTGATCTCGATGGCCGTGGAAGCGCTCGCCGACCCGGCGTCGCTCGACGCCGTGCGCGTCACCCGCGCCGTGTCGCTCATCGAGCGCTCGGCGTCGTCGATGCGACGGATGATCGACGACCTGCTCGACATCACGAGCATCGAGTCGGGACACCTGGCCTGCGAGCTCACGCGGGTGCCGGCCGCGGAGATCGTCACGCGCGCGCTCGACAACGCCGCCGCCGCGGCGCGCACGGCCAAGGTCACGCTCGTCGACCGCATCGACCCGCGCGCCGGCATCGTGAGCGCGGACGTCGATCGCCTGCTCCAGGCGGTCGGGAACCTGCTCGCCAACGCGATCCGCTTCACCCCCCCCGGGGGCCACGTCGTCGCCGGCGTCGAGGCCGAGCACGGGACGGTGCGGTTCACCGTCGAGGACACCGGCGTCGGCATTCCCGCCGACGACCTGCTCCACGTCTTCGATCGCTTCTGGCAGCGGCGGCGCGGCCGCGGACGCGGCACCGGCCTCGGGCTCGCGATCACACGCGGGATCGTCGAGGCACACGGTGGCCAGCTCACTGCCGACAGCGTCCCCGGACGCGGGAGCCGGTTCAGCTTCACCATCCCGTGCGCGACGGCAACGCCGGCCGAGGCGCTGGTGCCGGAGCGGCGGGAACGCCCGAGCGAAGAGCTCCGCGCGCACGGATGAATCGAGCCCGGAAATACAAAGCCCGCGACGATCGTCGCGGGCTTCGCATTCACGGATGAAACGAGATCAGTATCCGGGGTTCTGCGTCAGCTGCGGCGACGTGTTGATGTCGCGGAGCGGAATCGGGAAGCGGACCTGATACGAGCGATTGGTGAAGCCCTTCACCGCCGCGGCCGTGCCGAGTCGGTTGAGGTCATGCCACCGGTCGCCCTCGAGCGCGAGCTCGAGACGGCGTTCGGCGACCACCGCGGCGATCACGTCGTCGGCAGTCTTCACTTCAGTGCCGAGGGTGTGCTTCGGAATGCCGGCGCGGACGCGCACCTTGTTGTACTCGGCGACCGCCGCCGCAAGGTTGCCCTGGCGCGCGAGGATCTCGGCCTTCATCAGGACGAGCTCCGCAAGACGGATCACGTGGATGTGCTCCGTGCCCGCTGTCGTCGAATACTTGCGGCCCTCGAGCGGATGGTTGGTGTTGCCCGTCGTCTTCACCGACCAGCTCTTCCGCGCATCGCCCGCCTGGTAGGCGTCGACCAGATTCTGCGTCGGCGAGACTTCACCGCGGCCGCTGGCGATGTACCAGTTGCCCAGGCCGTTGTTCTGCGAGACGATGAAGCTGACGCGGAAGATGTCTTCGGCCGTGTTCGAGCCTGCCGTCGAGAAGAGATCCGCATACGGCACGGTCAGCGTATCACGCCCGGCGAGCACGCTGTTCGCCGCGTCGAGTGCCGCCTGGTAATCGGCCGCCGACGTCGACGCACTCGACGACGCCCGATAGAACAGCACCCGTGCGCGCAGCGCCTTCACCGCCGTCTGCGTCGCGTAGCGCGTGTTCGTCGTGTTGGTGATGAGCTGCGCGGCCTTGTCCAGATCGGCGAGGATCTGCGTGTAGACGTTCGCGACGGAGCTGCGCGTGTACGCCGCCGCGTCGGCCGGGCTGGTCACCGGCACCAGCGGCGTCGGCACCTCGCCATAGAACTTGACGAGGTTGTGGAAGCTCAGCGCGCGAAGGAAATACGCCTGCCCGAGAATGTCATTTCTCGACGCGTCGCTGAGTCCGGCGACGGCAGGCACCTTCTGGAGGATGACGTTGTCGCGATCGATCTGACGATAGATCGCCGTCCACATGTCCGTCGCCGCGGAGTTGTCGGCGGTCATGCGATTCGCGCTGACGTCGCTGATGTACTGGAACGTGCCCGTCCAGTACGCGTTATCGGCGGGAAGATCGCCGAGGACCTCCATGTACAACCCGTAGTAGTTCGTGCTCTCGAGCGCGTTGTACGCGCCGTTGAGCGCCGCCTGCGCGGTCGCGGCATCGTGAATCGCGCCGTCCGCGGAGAGCGACGACTGCGGCTCGGTGTTGAGCTGATCGCCGCAGCCTGCGGCGGTCACGCACACGGCCAGCGCAGCCGTGGCGGCCGTACGACGGAAGGTGAGTCGCATGAGGTTCGGAATCGAGGGATGCATGTGTGAGCGCCTCACCAGTTGGTGGAGAATCCGAACGTGAACGTGCGCGCGAGCGGATAGGCGTAGAAGTCGACGCCCATGACCGCGTTGGTGCGCGCGCCGGTGTTGACGTCCGGATCGTACCCGGAGTAGTTCGCGCCCGGGCCCCACAGTGCCAGGTTGCGTCCGGAGACGTAGAGACGGCCGTCGCGCATGTGCGACATCTCCGTGAACCGCGCCGGCAGCTTGTAGCCGAGCGTCAGCTCGTTCAGACGGATGAACGACGCATCCTCGACGAAGCGGCTCGACATGAACTTCGACCCCGACGTCGCGCCCATGCGCGGGACGTCGGTGATGTCGCCCGGCTTCTGCCAGCGCGCGCGCACGACGCCGAACTTGTTGTCCTTCGCGCCGCCGCCGTCGTCGCCGAAGATCCGAACCATGTTCACGATCTTCCCGCCCTGGTTGTACTGGAGGAAGCCACGGAGATCGAAGGCGCGGTAGGTGAAGGCGTTCGTGAAACCGCCGAAGAACTTCGGCTGCGGGTTGCCGACGTACGAGAGATCCGCCGACACCGGGGACAGCGTCTCGCCGCCGTTCGCCGAGCGATACACCGCGTTGCCCGTCTGCGGATCGACGCGCAGGAACTGATAGAGATAGAACTCACCGAGCGGCTGGCCGACCGCCGCGACCGACGTGATGCGGTTGTTGATCGTGAACGTGACCGGCAGACCGTTGTACAGATCCGTGACGACGTTGCGGTTCGCGGTGAGGTTGAAGTCCGACGTCCAGCCGAGGCCGTGGAACGACTCGAGGTTCACGGTGTGGATCCCGAGATCGATGCCGCGGTTGCGGATCGCGCCGAGGTTGTCCCACACGGTCGTGTAGCCGCTCGTCGCCGGCACCGGGCGCTGGATCAGCAGGTTGCTGGTGTTGCGGTTGTACCAGTCGACGGTGAAGTCGACGCGATCGTGAACGAGGTTGATGTCCGCGCCGAAGTCGAGCTCCTTCGTCTGCTCCCAGCGCAGATTCGGATTGCCGAGCGTCGAACCGGCGAGGCCGGCGGTGCCGGCGTACGGCGTCGACGCGGCGAGGGTGCGGCTCGCGAAGTCACCAATGCCCTGGTTGCCCGTCGTGCCGAAGCTCGCGCGCAGCTTCAGCGTGCCGGCGCGCGCCAGCGACTTCGCGAAATCTTCGTTCGTCACCGCCCAGCCGAGCGAGGCCGCCTTGAACGTACCGTAGCGGTTCGCGCTGCCGAAGCGCGACGAGCCGTCGCGGCGCAGGCTGCCCGAGAGGAAGTACTTGTCGTTGTACGACAGGTTGGTGCGTCCGAAGAACGACATGAGGTTGTTCTCCGTCGTGCTGCCGTCCCACGACGTCACCTGCGCGGCGTTGCGGACGTACACCGTGAAGCCCGTCGGGAAGCTGTTGCCGGCGACGTAGTTGATGTCCTGCTGATTCTTCTCGAGGCTCGACCCGGCGGCGACCGACCACTTCGTCGACGCGTTGTTCAGCACGTCGTAGTTGCCGAACGCCTCGACGAGATAGCGATTCGCCGACGTGTGGCCCGAGGAGCCAGAGCCGCCGAGCGTCGAGCTGCCGCCCTTGTCGATCAGCGGCGAGAGCCAGCGCAGCTCGTCGAGCGTGTACATGTCGACGCCGGCGCGGCCGGTGACCCAGAGCTTGTCGGTGACCGAGTACTTCGCCTCGCCGTTCGCGAGCATGCGCAGTGCCTGGTTCTGGCTGACGTCGAACTTCGCGATGGCGACCGGGTTCGAGTAGATGAGGTTCTCCTTCGCACCGGCGAAGCCCGAGCTCTGCCCGTAGACCGGCGACATCGGCTGGAGCGCGATCGCGTTCGTCACGACGCCGTCGAGGCTGCCGTCACCCGGAACGCGATTGTCGAGCTCGCGCGTCACCCCGAGCGACGACGTGATGAACAGCCGCTTGTTCGGGTTCACGTCGACGTTGAGGCGGCCCGCCTTGCGGCTGTACCCCGACGAGATGACGATGCCCTTCTGCTCGTACTGCGTCCCCGACAGATAGAACCGCACCTTGTCGATCCCGCCGCTCATCGCGATCTGGGTGTTGCTGACCGGCGCGTTGCGGAAGACGTAGTCCTGCCAGTTCGTGCTGATGCTGTCCGTGCCGGCCGCGAAAAGCGGCGCCTTCTTCTCGTTCGTCTGCGCCTCGTTCATCACGGCGACATAGTCGTGCGAGTCGAGCATGTCGACGCGCTTCGAGACCGACTGCGTGCCGAGGTAGCTGCTGATCGCCCAACGGGTATTGCCGGCGAGGCCGCGCTTGGTCGTGATCATCACGACGCCGTTCGAGCCGCGCGACCCGTAGATCGCCGCCGCGGCGGCGTCCTTGAGCACGTCGATCGACGCGATCTCGTCGGGGTTGAGCGACGACATCGGGCTGAAGCCCTGGCTGCTCACGTTGATCTGCGACATCGGGTCCTGGATCACCGGGACACCGTCGATGACGTAGAGCGGCTGATTGCCGGCGTTGAGCGACGCCGGGCCGCGAATGCGCACCGAGATCGCCGTCCCCGGCTCACCGGAGTTCTGCATGACCTGCACGCCCGCGACCTTGCCCTGCATCGCGTTGTCGATCGACGCGACGGGGATGTTCGCGAACGTCGCCGAGTCGACGCTGGCGATCGCGCTCGAGACGGTCGCGCGCGTCGACGTACCGTAGCCGATCGTCACGACCTGGCTGAGCGTCTGCGCGACCGCGCTGAGCGCGATCGTCACCGTCGTCGTGCCGGTCGCCTGGACGGTCACGGCCTGTCGCTTCACCTCGTAACCGATGCGATTCACCTGAAGCTCGGCCGCTCCCGCCGCGACGCCGCGCAGTGTGAACGTGCCGTCCTCCGAGGTCTGGGCACCGATCTGCGTTCCGGTCACGCGCACGCTCGCCGCGGTGATCGGTCGTCCCGTCGTCTGATCCGTGACGGTGCCGCGAATGGTGGTGGATTGTTGTGCGGCCGAGGCGCTGGCCAGCACCATCACCGCGGCAAGCGCGGTGGCCACGCACGTCGCCACTCTGCGGGCGACGGCGTGGAAGGGGGACGATCGCATTGATGCAACCTCTGATTCGGGTGTGATCGAGAGTGGTGTCGCGACTGCCGTCTCCAGACCCGGCGATTTTCCGCCCTGTGACGGGCGTCGTCAAGTAGCGACGACCGCATCGTCACCAATTCTTCACGATTGGTCCGCGCGAATGCTCGACCTGTCGACTAAACGCCCGCGGCGGCGGCCGTCCGGTCGGACGCGACGGACGGGTCAGCCCGGGTCGCCGGGCAAGACCGCGGCGTGAATGGCGTCGGCGCACTTGATCGCCAGCGCGGCGATCGTCAGCCCGGTATTCGCATGCCCCGCGTACGGAAGCACCGACCCGTCGGCGACATACAGGTTGTTCGCCCCGAACACGCGCAGATCGCCGTCGACGACACCCTCGCCCGGCCGCGCCGCCATCCGGCACCCGCCGGAATGATGCGCCGCCGACACCAGCGGATCACCGAAGAACTCCACCCGCTCGAAGAGATCCGCGTGCCGCGCGACGAACACGTCGAGGAACCGGCGGAGCGAGGCCGCATCGTCCGTCGAGACGTCCCAGTGGATCGTGAAGCGCCGGTCCCCGCTGAGCGTGATCCGGTTCGTCGCATCCGGCGCCTGGTCGGCGAGCACGTAGCCGGACACGAACCGCACGCGCGTGAAGAGGCCGAAGCGAAAGTTCAGCGCGTCGAGGAGGAGATCGGCGTAGCGCAGCATTCGCAGCGCGGTGCGAATGCGCGAGCGCGTCGAGCCGGTCAGGAACTGCCGCTTCAGCGAGTCGAACTCGACCGGATTGCGAAGCGAGACTGCCGGCCGAAGATACACGACGTGGTTGCGCGCCGACGCCAGATCCAGATGTTCGCCGCGGAGCGCGAAGCCCCAGCGCTTTCGGAAGTGGCGTCCGTGCGGCTGCTCGAAGAAAGCACGCAGGTCGAGCCGGCGTCTGAGCTTCGCCTTGAAGACGAAGCCTGTCGGATGGTCGATCAGAAAGCGGCCGATCGGCAGCTCGCGCAACGTGGCATTCCCGTCGGACGATGCGAGGAGGATCTTCGGCGAGCCGATGCCGCCCGCGCAGAGAACGAACTGATCGGCGGCGATGCGCGACCGCTCGGCCTGCCCGTCGTACACGCCCTCGACGTGCGTCGCCTGCGACGAGCCCTGGAAGATCATCCGTTCGGCGCGAAAGCCGGTCACCACCTTGAGACCGTGCAGGCGCACGGCGTCGTCGATCATCGCGCTGGTCGAGAACGGCGACGGCGGAAAGAAGAGCTGCTTCAGCCGAAAGAGGTTGCGATCGACGAGCACGTTCTCCGGACGCGCCTCGCTCGACAGCAGGTCGTCGAGCGAGACGTCGTCCTGCGTGAGCATCGACAACGCGGCGCGATAGTAGTCGCAGAGCGCATCGAACGAGAGCGGATAGTGCGCGCCCGCGTGCACCGACGACGGTCCTTCGACGTCCGTGCGATCGAGCGCCATGAGTCCCGCGTGCCAGTAGTTCGACGTGCCGCCGAGTCCCTGCCCACGGGAAAAGGTCGAGCGCGTGAACCCGCACTCCCAATCCTCGTCGCTCGGCGTCGATGGCTGTGGGCTGGTGCCCTGCTCGATCAACGTCACGCGGAATCCGCGTGCGGCGAGGGTCGACGCGATCACGCCGCCGCCGAGCCCCGCGCCGACGACGCAGACGTGCGCCGGCGACGCATTGCGCCTTGCGGCACGCCGGGCCGCGGCCCGATCGGTGCGGCCCGACCGAGCTTCATGATCGGGCGCGGGCCGTGCGTCGATGAGGCGCGGGATCGGCGACAGGCGAAGCGGCATCAATTCACGCGGAGTACGAGTGTTTTACTACCGTGGCCCATTGGCACGGGCTCGACGCGATGCGGTCGCGTGCAAGCGCCATGCGCAACACCAGCGATAGTCTCGGTCGCGCAAATGAGCGTCAATCCGTTCGGGATCTTACGCGCTAAGATCTTTTCGCCATTGACGTTGTAGCGAAATGCGACATCTGTGGGCACACATCCACACAACTCGGTGCGGAGGGACGAGAGTGTGGCGTGCGTGCCACAGAATCCGTCTTCAGACCTTCCGCGTCCGCGTGCGTGTGCCGGCGGACGCATTCAACGCGACCGCTGCGCGGATCAGTGCCTTCAACGCCGCCTCATCGATCGCGTCGCCTTCGTGAAAGTCGATCGCGCGGCGCGCATTGCCCTCGAGGCTCGAGTTGAAGAGACCCTTTGGATCCTCGAGCTGCGCGCCCTTCATGAACGTCAGCTTGACGACGTTCTTGTACGACTCGCCGGTGCAGATGATTCCGTCGTGCTCCCACACCGGCGTCCCGCGCCACTTCCACTCCTCGACGACGTCGGGATCGGCGTCGTGAATGAGCGCGCGCAGTCGGGCGAGCATCGTCCCGCGCCAATCGTTCAACTCCTCGATGCGCGCGTCGATGAGCTGCGTCGGCGACGCGTCGCTCGACGGAGAAGTGGCCTTCTTCATCTCAATCGCCCCCGCCCTGTCCCTGCCAGCTCGGCGCCTCGACGCCGAACTGCTTGCCATATTCGGCGTAGAGCTTCTGCCAGCCGCCGAACTTCATCGCGTCCGGTCCGACGATGCGTCCGACCGGATGTCCGTCGAGCGCGCGATCCATCACGTCGAGCGAGACATGCCACCCGGCGGCGCCCATCGCGATGAAGCGACGATCGATGTTGTGCCAGAGCGTCAGGCGCGTGCCGCTGCCGCGCGGCTCGAGCTGCCAGCGAATCTCCTGGCCGCCCCAGTTGAACTCGAGCAGGTGCGGTTCATCGGCGCGCGTGATCGTCGTCTCCGTGACGTGCGGCCCCGGCACGCCGACCGTGGTGAGCTTCGCGGTGCCGGCGGCGCCGAGATTCCGGTCGGCGTCGTACGGGGCCCAGGCGCGGAGCTGGTCGGGATCGGTGAGCGCGCCCCAGACCTTTTCGGGCGGATGCCGCAGGTCGCGCGTCACGACGAGCGTCCAGCTGTCCCCGTGCTTGTCGATCGTCGCGCCGCCGGCGGGGCCGGGCTCGTACTGCTCACGATTTGTCATGGCGTTTCTTTCCTTTGGCAGAAAGCGAAGGCTGCGTGTCGATGCGATCCAGATGCCGCTCGAGGGCATCGAGATGCTTGTTCCAGAAGCGCCGGAAGGGCGCGAGCCATTCGTCGAGCTCCATGAGCGGCTCCGGTCTCAGGCGGTAGAGACGTCGCTGCGCGTCGATGCGCGACTCCACGAACCCGGCGTCGCGCAGCAGCCGCAGGTGCTTCGAGACGGCCGGCTGCGACAGGCGCAGCGCCTCCTCGATCTCGCCGACGGACCGCTCGGCGGTGAGGAGCATGCTGAGGATGGCCCGCCGGTTGGGCTCGGCGACGATGGCGAATGCAGATTCCACGCACAGTATATAACGACAGCCTTATATAACTGTCAAGTTATACTCTGCACGTGCCCTGTCCGCGCGACAGACGGGATCAGCGCGGGCGATACCGCAGAGCTTCGCTGACGTGCGCCGGCGTGATCCGGTCGGACTCGGCGAGATCGGCGATCGTGCGCGCGACGCGAAGCACGCGATGAAATCCGCGCGCCGACAGCTTCAGCGCTTTCATTGCATCGGTAAGGCCACTGCGCGCCTCCGCGTCGATACCGCCGTGGGCAAGAAGCCACCGCCCCGGCGCCTGGGCGTTGCACGATCCGTGGCCGTCGGCATAGCGACCGCGCTGAACTTCGCGGCTCCGCTCGACGCGTGTCCGGATCACCGTGGACGATTCGCCCGCGCTCGGCCGCGCGAGCATGTCCGCCGCGACCGCGGATAGTGAGACGTGCATGTCGATGCGATCGGCGAGCGGCCCGCTCAACCGCGATCGGTACTTCTGGATCGCCGACTCGGCGCACGCGCACACCCGCGTCGGCTCGCCGAAGTTCCCGCACGGACAGGGATTCATCGCCGCGACGAGCGAGAAGCGCGCCGGGAACGCGACCGACAGTGCTGCCCGCGCGACAACCACGCGGCCATCCTCGAGCGGCTGTCGCAGCGACTCGAGCGCCGCGCGCGGAAACTCGAGAAGCTCGTCGAGAAAGAGCACGCCGTGATGCGCGAGACTCACCTCTCCCGGGCGCGGCATGCTCCCGCCGCCGACGAGTCCCGCCGACGAGATCGAATGGTGCGGCGCGCGAAAGGGACGCGCCGTATGCATCGATGACGAATCCGTGAGGAGGCCCGCCACCGAGTGGATCGCGGTGACCTCGAGCGCTTCGTCTTCGGTCAGCGCGGGGAGGATCGACGGGAGGCGTCGCGCGAGCATCGTCTTCCCTGCTCCTGGAGGACCTACGAGGAGACACGCGTGGCCGCCTGCCGCCGCGATCTCCAGCGCGCGCTTCGCGACCTCCTGTCCGACGACATCGGCGAAGTCCCCCTCGTCATCGTAGCGCGGCACCGTGGCGGTCGGCGCGGCCGCCGGCAACGCTCCGCGCACGAGCGCGTCGACGAGATCACGAAGCGTCGCCGGCGCGAACAGCGGGACCGATCGCACGAGCCCCGCCTCGTTGACGTTGGCGGGCGGAACGACGACCCCGCGACCGCAATCGGTGCTCGCGAGATGTCGCGTGACCGAAAGCACGCCGCGTACGCCTCGGATCGATCCATCGAGACCGAGCTCGCCCAGGAAAGTGAGGCCGGCCGCACATGCCGGTGGAATGATCTCGTGCGCGACCAACAGCGCGACGGCGATCGGGAGATCGAACCCGGTGCCCGCCTTTCGGGTGTCGCCCGGCGAGAGCGAGATCGTGGTTCGCCGCGGCGGCAGGTCGAATCCGGAATTCGAGAGAGCCGCGGCTACCCGTTCTCTGCTCTCCTTCACCTCGCCTGCCGCGAGACCGACGATGAACCAGTTGGGCAGCCCGCGCGCGATGTCCGCTTCGACGCACACGTCGTGTGCGTCGATCCCGAGAACGGATGCGGAGCGGACGGCGGCGAGCATGGCCGCATGATGCACGCGTCGAGAGCGCGAGGCGTCATCGTTCGAGCGCGAGCAGAACCCCGTCATCCCCAGCTCCTCGGGATGACGATTGACAGGCCGGGAGCTGTCCGCATACCCTCCCCGCCATGGGCTACGAAACCAAGTGCCGCGTCCGCGTCACCGATGCGTCGGGAGTCCGCGAGTCTGATTCGGCGACCGTCCTCCTCGAGACCGACGACCTGATCGTCCGCGGCGACGCGCGCGTCAAGGTGCCGCGCACGTCGATCACCAGCGTGACCACTCGCGCCGGCGTCGTCACCATCAAAGCGCCCGCCGCGACGGTCTCGAAATCCGCCTCATCACCCAGGATCTCTACCCCGTCCGCGGCCGCTTTACCGGCCAGATCCCCGCCGGCGCCCGAGTCAACGTAGCCGCCGAAGACCGCACACAAAACGCCA
>CBHWBX010000059.1:0-14143 GCA_966111935.1 uncultured Gemmatimonadaceae bacterium | reverse complement strand
ATCAGCAGGTCCGCCTGGCGCGGCGAAAAGGCCTGGCGCTCCATGCCGAAGCGCGCGAGATCATATTTGCTCGCCGCCGACGCCATGAACTCGATGGCGCAGCAGGCAGTGCCGAACGGCATGGGCCACAGCGAGTTCGCGCGGCCCCAATTGACGAACGCATCGAGCTTCGTGGTGATCCACGGCTCGTTGCCGGTGGTCTCGATGGTGCCATCATCGGGACGGGTGATCAATCCCATTGGAGCGCTCCCTTCTTCCAGACGTACACGAACCCGACGAGCAGGATCACAATGAACACCACCATCTCAATCAGCCCGAAAAACGACGTCGCGCCCGCCGGGCACACGCCATTCAGGAGGGGCTGCGTACACGACAGCTGTCGGTAGTACGCGCCCCACGGGATCATGAAAACGGTCTCGATGTCGAACAGGATGAACAACACCGCCACCATGTAGAACTTCACGGAGAAGCGCTCGTGCGCGTCTCCGAGCGGCGGCATGCCCGACTCGTAGGGTGTTTGTTTTACCGGGCTCGGTCTGGGTCGAAGCGTGAGGTGGGAGAGCCCGAGCATCAGCACCGCGTTCGCGATGACGAAGCCGAGCAGGAGCAGGACTGGGAAGTACGTGTGAAGCATGTGTCTCCCAACTTCGTGAAATCTTTCACTAAGTCCAGCAGGCGAAAATTACCCGTGACCGTTATCTCGGTCAACCGAGCGCGTGCGATGCTTTTGCATTGGCGTCACGCAACATGCGTCGGCGTCGTGCGGGCCTGTTGCGATTCCGCCGCAGCACACGGTTGAGCCGCGCTCCCGCCCCCGGTAATTTCACGCGTCCGCGCGCGCGTCACCGCCGCACTGCCTCTTCGCCGCCCTACCATCCGACGCGGCATCCCCCTAGCTCCCCCGCGCATGACCATCATGTCCGACCGCTGGATCTCCCGCATGGCTCGCGAGCACGGAATGATCGAACCATACGAGGACCGGCAGGTCCGCAAGGGAGTCATCTCGTACGGTGTCAGCTCCTACGGCTACGACATGCGCGTCGCGCGCGAATTCCGGATCTTCACGAACGTCCTCAACTCGATCGTCGATCCGAAGGCATTCGATCCGAAGTCGTTCGTCGAGTACGAGGGCGACGTCTGCATCGTCCCGCCCAACTCGTTCGCCCTCGCCCGCTCCGTCGAATACTTCCGCATCCCGCGGAACGTCCTCACGGTGACGGTCGGCAAGTCGACCTACGCGCGCTGCGGCATCATCACCAACGTCACGCCCTTCGAGCCCGAGTGGGAAGGCTACGTGACGCTCGAGATCTCCAACACCACGCCGCTCCCGGCGAAGATCTACGCCAACGAAGGCATCGCCCAGGTGCTCTTCTTCCGCGGCGAGGAAGAGCCGGAGGTCTCGTACAAGGACAAGGGTGGAAAGTACCAGTCCCAGGTCGGGGTCACGCTGCCCAAGCTCTAGGCGCGAGAGCCGACGAGCCGCTCACCGCAGAGTCGCGGAGGCGCAGAGACTCGCAGAGAAATGCAAAGGCGAAAGAACCAGCAATGATGAAAAAGGAACGGCGACCCCACTCGGAGTCGCCGTTCCCGTTTCATGCCAGTTTCGCAGTTCTCTCTGCGGACCTCTGCGCCTCTGCGTCTCTGCGGTGAGGCTGTTGTTTTTACCTCAGCCGGTCCCGCCCATCGCCTTCTCTTCCTTCTTCGTCACGTTGGCGAAGAGGAAGTCACGGTTCATCCGCGCGATCGTGTCGATGGAGATCTCCTTCGGACAGGCTTCCTGGCACTCACCGTACAGCGTGCAGTGTCCGAACTCCTCGGTGTCCATCTGTGCGACCATCTTCTCCGCACGGCGCGCCCGCTCGGGCTGGCCCTGCGGCAGGTAGCCGAGATGCGAGATCTTCGCCGCCGTGAAGAGCGACGCCGAGCCGTTCGGGCAGGCGGCCACGCACGCGCCGCAGCCGATGCACGCCGCGGCGTCCATCGACGCGTCGGCGTCGATCTTCGAGATCGGCAGGTTGTTCGCGTCACGGGCGCCGCCCGTGTTCACGCTCACATAGCCGCCCGACGCGATGATCCGGTCGAGCGCGCTGCGGTTCACGACGAGATCCTTGATCACCGGGAACGCCTTCGCGCGCCACGGCTCGATGAAGATCTCGGCGCCGTCCTCGAACGAGCGCATGTGCAGCTGGCAGGTCGCCGTGGCCTTCATCGGGCCGTGCGCGACGCCGTTGATCATCATGCCGCACGAGCCGCAGATGCCTTCGCGGCAGTCGTGGTCGAACGCGATCGGCATCTGGCCGTTCTCGATCAACCCTTCGTTCACGACGTCGAGCATCTCGAGGAACGACATGTCCGGGGACACGTCGTTCGCCTGGTACGTCTCCAGCTTCCCGGGCGCCGTCGGACCGGACTGACGCCAAACGTGCAAGGTGACTTTCATCGTTCCTCACTCCGGCGCTTCGCACCTGCGCTCGGAATTCCGCGTTTCGAAAACATTATTTGTAGCTCCGCTGCGAGAGATGCACGTTCTCGAAGACCAGCGGCTCCTTGTTGAGGATCGGGTCCTTCCCTTCACCGGCGTACTCCCACGCCGCCGCGTACGCGAACTCATCGTCGTGGCGGAGCGCTTCACCGTCCGGCGTCTGGTGCTCGACGCGGAAGTGACCGCCGCACGACTCCTCGCGATGCAGCGCGTCGCGGCACATCAGCTCCGCGAGCTCGAGGAAGTCGGCCACGCGTCCGGCCTTCTCCAGCGACTGGTTGAGCTCTTCGCCGCTGCCAAGGACCTTCACGTTCCGCCAGAACTCCTCGCGAAGCTTGGGGATCAGGTCGAGCGCCGTCTTCAGCCCTTCCGCCGAACGCGCCATGCCGCAGTACTCCCACATGATGCGGCCGAGCTCGCGGTGGATCGAATCCACCGTGCGGGTGCCCTTGATCGAGAGCAGCTTCTGGGTGCGCTCGCGCACCGCCTGCTCGGTGGCCTTGACCTCGGGGTGATCGAGCGTCACCGCGTCGAGCTTGTTCGAGCCGAGGTAGTCGCCGATCGTCAACGGCGCGATGAAGTAGCCGTCGGCGAGCCCCTGCATCAGCGCGCTCGCCCCAAGACGGTTCGCGCCGTGATCGGAGAAGTTCGCCTCGCCGGCGACGTGCAACCCGGGGATCGTGCTCATGAGGTTGTAGTCCACCCAGAGCCCGCCCATGGTGTAGTGCACCGCGGGGTAGATGCGCATCGGGACTTCGTACGGATTCTCGTCCGTGATGCGCTCGTACATCTCGAACAGGTTGCCGTAGCGCTCGGCGATCTTCTCCTTGCCGAGGCGCTTGATCGCGGCGCCGAAGTCGAGATACACGCCGCGGCCGCCGGGGCCGACGCCACGACCCTCGTCGCAGACTTCCTTCGCCGCACGCGACGCGATGTCACGCGGCGACAGGTTGCCGAAGCTCGGATACTTGCGCTCGAGGTAGTAATCGCGATCCTGCTCGGGAATGTCCTGCGGGCGCTTGCCGCAGTCTTCCTTGCGCTTCGGGACCCAGACGCGGCCGTCGTTGCGCAGCGACTCGGACATCAGCGTCAGCTTCGACTGGTGCTCGCCGCTCACCGGGATGCAGGTCGGATGGATCTGCGTGAAGCACGGATTCGCGAAGGCCGCGCCGCGCTTGTAGGCGCGCCAGATCGCCGTCGCGTTCGAGCCCTTGGCGTTCGTCGACAGGTAGAAGACGTTGCCGTAGCCGCCCGTGGCGAGCAGGACGACGTCCGCGACGTGCGACTCGATCTTGCCGCTGACCATGTCGCGCGTGACGATGCCGCGCGCGCGGCCGCCGACGACGATCAGGTCGAGCATCTCGGTGCGCGGATACATCGTCACGCCGCCCTTCGCGATCTCCTTCTCGAGCGCCTGGTACGCGCCGAGCAGCAATTGCTGTCCCGTTTGACCACGGGCGTAAAACGTGCGCGAGACCTGCGCGCCGCCGAAGGAACGATTGGCGAGGAGGCCGCCGTACTCGCGCGCGAACGGCACGCCCTGGGCGACGCACTGGTCGATGATGTTCACGCTCACCTGCGCGAGGCGATACACGTTCGCTTCGCGGGCGCGGAAGTCACCGCCCTTGATGGTATCGTAGAACAGCCGCTGGACCGAGTCGCCGTCGTTCTGGTAGTTCTTGGCGGCGTTGATGCCGCCCTGCGCGGCGATCGAGTGCGCGCGGCGCGGCGAATCCTGGAAGCAGAAGCACTTCACGTTGTAACCGAGCTCGCTGAGCGACGCCGCGGCGGCGCCGCCGGCGAGGCCCGAGCCGACCACGATCACCGTGAACTTCCGCTTGTTCGCCGGGTTCACAAGCTTCATCTCGAACTTGTGCTTGTCCCACTTCTGCTCGAGTGGGCCGGCCGGAATTTTCGACTTGAGGTCTAGTGTCATCGAATGAGGCCGACGATCACGCCGACGGGAATGAGCGTGAAACCGAGCCAGACGATCACCGCGATCCCGGCCGCGATCTTCCGATGGAGCGGATGCCCCGACGGCTTCGCGTAGCCGAGCGTGCGGACCGAGCTCCACGCGCCGTGGTAGAGGTGCAGACCGAGGAACAGCATCGCGACGATGTAGAAGAGCGCCACCCACCAGATGTGGAAGCTCGCGACGATGTTGCTGTAGACGTCACGATTGCCGTGGGTGTCGGTCATGCCGCGCATGCCCGCCGGATCGATCGTCTCGGTCGTGAAGTGCAGGATGTGAAACACGATGAAGATGAGCAGCAGCACGCCGCCCCACTTCATCGTGCGCGACGCGAGCGTCGACACCTGCGGCACTTTTTTCTGATACCCGATCGGACGGGCGGCCGCCGACCGCTGAGTCAGCTGGTAGGCCATCAACACGTGGAGGATCACCGCGACGATGAGGACGATGCGCAGCACCCAGGTCAGCTCGTTGAGCGGACCGTGCAGCATCGCGCCGTAGTCGTTGATCTTGGCCTGGCCCATGAACGCCTGCAGGTTGCCGGCCATATGGAGGATCAGGAAGCCGATACCGATCAGCCCCGTGACCCCCATGATGATCTTCTTGCCGATCGTCGATTGATAGAAGGATCGCATAGAAAAATCGGGTCGCGGGTGAGAACCCGCGACCCGTGTTTGGTTAGAGCTTCACGGCGCGCATCGGCTCGCGAACCGCTTCGGCGCTCTTCTCGAGCGCGGCGCGTTCGTCGGCCGTGAGATCGACCTCGATGACCTTCTCGAGACCGTTCTTGCCAAGCTTGCAGGGCACGCCGAGGAAGAGGCCCTTCATGCCATACTCGCCCTCGAGCCACGCCGCGCACGGCAGGATGCGGCGCTGATCGTTGACGATCGCTTCCGCCATCTGCACGGCGCCCGCCGACGGCGCGTAGTACGCCGAGCCGGTCTTGAGGTGCTTCACGATCTCGGCGCCGCCGTTACGCGTGCGGTCGACAATGGCATCGAGCTTCGCCTTGTCGATCAACTTCGTGATCGGGATGCCGCTCACGGAGGTGTAGCTGATCAGGGGGACCATCGTGTCGCCGTGGCCGCCGAGCACCATCGCCTGGATGTCGCGGACCGAGACGTCGGCCGCTTCGGCGAGGAAGCTGCGGTAGCGCGCCGTATCGAGCACGCCGGCCATGCCGAGCACGCGCTCGCGCGGGAAGCCCGTGACTTCCTTCGCGACGTAGCACATCACGTCGAGCGGGTTCGAGACGATGATGACGATCGCGTTCGGCGACGTCTTCTTGATCTCTTCGCTCACCGACTTCACGATGCCGGCGTTCGTGTTGAGCAGATCGTCACGCGACATGCCGGGCTTGCGCGCGATCCCGGCGGTGATGATGACGATGTCCGAACCGGCCGTCTCCTCGTAGCCGTTCGTGCCGATGATGCGCGTGTCGTACAGCTCGATCGGCGCCGACTGCCACTGGTCGAGCCCCTTCCCCTGCGGGATGCCTTCGACGACGTCCACCATCACGACGGTGCGCGCGAGCTCCTTCTCCGCGACGCGCTGAGCGGTCGTCGCGCCCACATTGCCCGCGCCGACGACCGTAATCTTGTTGACCATGATTTGTTCGCTTGGAGGGTGAAGAGGTGCTACCAAGCGTAACCTAATTTATCCAACCGGCACTGTCATCCCGAGCGCGGGACGAGCGGCAGCTTACCCGCCCACCTGCGACAGCGCACGAAGCCCGCCGATCTTCATTTGCAGGAGCTCGTGCTCCTTCGGCTTCTCCGCCAGCGCGCGCGTGAAATACGGCGCCAGCGCCTCGCCCGCGCGCAGCGGCGCGCGAAGATCGATCTCGTGATCGCCGAACAGGCAGGTCCGCAACCTTCCGTCCGCGGTGAGCCGCACGCGATTGCACGACGCGCAGTAGGTGTGCGTCATCGGCGTGATGACGCCGATCGTCCCGCGCGCGCCCTCCCAGCGGTGATACGCCGCCGGTCCGTTCCCCTTCGCCGGCCCCGCCGCCGGCGTGAGCGGCGCGATCGCGTTCAGCCGCGCGAGGATCTCGTCGCTCGGCACGACGTGCTCCCACGTCAGCGCGCGCAGATCGCCCACCGGCATCAGCTCGATGAACCGCACGTGCCATGGGTGGTCGATCGTGAGCCGCGCCATCGCCTCGATCTCGTCGTCGTTGACGCCGCGCATCACGACCATGTTCATCTTGATCGGATCGAGCCCCGCCGCTTCCGCCGCGAGCGCCGACCGCACCGGATCGAACTTGAGATCGCGCCGCGCGATATCGACGATCCGCTCCGGGCGCAGGCTGTCGACGCTCATGTTCACGCGATCGAGCCCCGACTCGCGCAGCAGGGTGCCCATCTCCGGCAGGCGCACGCCGTTCGTCGACAGCGCGATGTCCTCGATCTCCGGCACGGCGCGCAGCATCCGAATCAGCTCGTGCAGCTGCGGACGGATCGTCGGCTCGCCGCCGGTGATGCGCAGCCGACGCAAGCCCATCGGCGCGAGCTGCCGCACGACCTCGGCGATCTCCTCGTACGAGAGGATGTCCGACTTCGGCAGCCACTGCAGGCCCTTCTCGGGCATGCAGTACACGCAGCGGAAGTTGCAGCGGTCGGTGATCGAGATCCGCAGATACTCGATGCGGCGCCCGAACTGATCGAACGAGTCGGACGCGCCGGTGCGCTCGCTCATTGCACCGCCTCCGTCTTCGCCGCCCCGGTCCCCGCGTTGACCCATTCGCGCGTCCCGTCCACGTAGTGCTCGAGCTTCCAGATCGGCACACGCGCCTTGAGCTGCTCGATGACGTACCGGCTCGCATCATACGCCGCCCCGCGGTGCGGATGCGCGACGGCGATCGCCACGCTTGCCTCGCCGAGCTGCAAGGTCCCGATGCGGTGCTCGACGACGATGTCGTCGCTCCCGAATCGCTCGGCGGCTTCACGCACGATGTCGGCGAGCTCGCGCTCGGCCATGCCGCGGTAGGCGCTGTACTCCATGCCGCTCACGGCGCGTCCGTCGTTCAGCTCGCGCACCGTGCCGAGAAACAGCAGCGTCGCGCCGTTGGCGTGCTTCCCGACTTCGGCAATGATCGATGCGTGATCGATCGGATGCTCGACGATGGCCGTGCGCACTCAGCCCCCCGCGACCGGCGGAATGATCGCGAGCTCGTCGCCGTCGGCGAGGACGCGATCGCGCTTGGCGTACCGTTCGTTCACGGCGACGAGCGGCGCGGCCGGCAAACGCTCGGCGCCGGGCAGCGCTCGCACATGTGACACGACGTCGGCGACCGTCCGTCCGGCCGCATCCAGCTCGAGCGAGCTGGTTCCGAGCGCGTCAGCGTATGAGGCGAAGAGGAGGACGGTGATGGCCATTCTGCTGAAATCTACCGCGATCGCGCGCCGATGTTACGGAAAGCACAAAGGGACCGCAGCGATGTCGCGCGGTCCCTTGAGGTTACAGAAGGAGAGCGATCCTTCGTCGTGAGAGAGTGCCCTCACTCCCGCAGGACTACGCCTCCGAAAGCTCTTCCTCGTCATCCAGCTCGTGGATCTCGATGCCAGCAACCATGGCACGGAGCTCCTTCGACGGCTTGAACACCGGCACGGGCCGAGCGGAGACCTCGACGGGCGAGCCCGTCCGGGGGTTCCGCGCCATGCGCGTCTTGCGGTGGCGGATCTTGAACGTGCCGAAACCCCGAACTTCGATGTTCTTCTGGGCCTGGAGCGCTTCCTTGATCGACTCCAGGAAGGCGTCGACAACGCGAGCGCAGTCTTTTTTAGAGATCATCGGCCCAGCGGTGCGCGAAATCTGGGCGGTGACTCGTTCGACCAGGTCAGCTTTGGTCATTCGAAAGGCCTCGTGTTCTTGCGCCCTTGGAGGGGGGCACGCTTACCGAACTTAGCGACGTTAACTCTTGTGTGTCAAGAGTTTGGCTCACTTGAGCCGGCGTGAGAACGGACGGTTTCGAGGAACTCGTCGAACAGCGGACGGGCGTCGTGCGGGCCCGGCGCGGCCTCCGGATGGTACTGCACCGCGAAGATCGGCTTCTCCTTGTGCCGCAGCCCTTCCACCGTACCGTCGTTCAGGTTCACGTGCGTCACTTCGAGCTCCGGCGCCCCCGGAATCTCTCCCTCCTGCCCTTCGACGGCAAACCCATGGTTCTGCGCCGTGATCAGGACGCGACCCGTCGCGATGTCCTTCACCGGGTGATTTCCGCCGCGATGGCCGTACGGCATCTTCACCGTGCGCGCACCGTAGGTGAGCCCCAGGATCTGGTGCCCCAGGCAGATGCCGAAGATCGGCACGCCCTGGTCGGCGATCGTCCGCACGATCTCCGGCGCGTACGTCACCGCATCCGGGTCGCCGGGACCATTCGACAGGAAGATGCCGTTCGGCTTGAGGCTCAGTGCCTCTTCCGCCGTCGTCTCCGCGGGGATCACGGTCACGCGGCACTCGTGCTCGGCGAACAGGCGCAGGATGTTGCGCTTGATCCCGTAGTCGTAGGCGACGATGTGGAAGGGCGCGTTGGGGTTACCCCACTCGTAGCGCTCCCGCGTCGAGACGAGCGAGGCGAGGTCGAGGCCTTCCATCGGCGGGCAGGCGTCGAGCGCGGCGAGCGCTTCCCGCGTTGGCTCGGTGCCCGGGGCGATGACGCCTCGCATCACACCCGCGCTTCTCAGGTGGCGCGTGAGGCGACGGGTATCAACCTCTTCGAGCGCAGGCACTTCGGCGTCGGCGAGCCACGAGAGGAGATCCCCCTCCGCGCGCCAGTTGGAGTAGGTGCGCGAGATCTCGCGCGCCACCACCCCCGCCAGCTCCTCGAGCTCGAACGGCTTGGGCAGGTAGTCGAACGCGCCTTCTTTGAGATCCCCCTCGGCGCGCATGTTGGTGTTGGTGCGCGAGATCTCGCGCGCCACCACGCCGGCCACCTGCGGCCGCGCCGACTCGGGGTCGGCGGTATTGATGCCGTAGTTGCCGATCATTGGCGCCGTCATCACGACGATCTGGCCGCGGAACGAGGGGTCGGTGAAGACCTCCTGATATCCGCTCATGTTCGTCGTGAATACGACTTCAGCGACGCTCGGGGCGTCGTTGCCAAGGAGACTTCCACGAAAAAGGGTTCCGTCTTCGAGGAGAAGGAACCCTGGCTTTCCGCGACGTTGCGTCACTGTGTCTTTACGGCTTCTTCGTAGCGGGAGCGGTCGTCGGCGCCGGGGCATTTCCACCGGTCGCGGGAGCGGTCGTATTCGGAGCCGGCGTCGCCGGAGCAAGGCCGGGCACTGCCGCGCTGGGGCTCGCGTTCGCGCCGGCCGGCGCGTTCGCCGGAGCGGCGGCCGCGGGCGGCTGCGCGAGGTTGTCGAGCACCGACTTCGGCGCGCGGCTGCGCGTCGAGGCGAGCGCGAGCAGGAACGACAGTCCGAGGAACAGCCCGCCGCACCACCAGCTCGCCTTCGTCAGAAGGTTGCCGGTCTGCCGCGTTCCGAGGAACGAGCTCGCCGAGCTGCTGACGCCTCCGAACGACGCGGCCATGCCGCCACCCTGCCCGGACTGAAGGAGCACGGCGACGATCAGCACGAGGCTGTCGATGATGAGGAGGACGAGAAGGATGTTGTACAGCATCGCGTCGATGGTCGGGGAGGCGGGTTGTAAGCCTCTAAATTTACATACACTTAGGCGGGACCGTCAAGGGTTCCGAGGCTCGAAGGCGGGCCTGGGAGAGCGACGTGAAAGGGCGCGCTTGAAGAACGGGTTAGAAGGGTGAACCTAGAGGGCGAACCGAAACGGCGAACCGAAACGGCGGGTTAGAGGAGCGCTGCATAACGGCGATACGGCGCACGAACGATGCGGCGCGTGACTGAGCCCCCGTCATCCTGAGCGCAGAGAAGGACCCCTTCCCCTGAGGAGATCTCTCCGCAGTGCCAAGGGGTCCTTCGTCGCTGCGCTCCTCAGGATGACACGCCGTTTTGCTCCGAAGCGCCTTTATACCGCGCAGTTCTACCCCGCCGTTTCGGTTCGCCTCTTAGGCTCGCCGTTTCGGCTCGGTTTCTAGCGTCGCCGTTTCGGTTCGCCCTCTCGGTTCGCCGTCTCGGTTCGCCCCTCGAGCGCGCCCTTCAGGCCGCCGTCCGCAGTCCCGCCCTCAATGGCGGCAGATCGAGGCCCATATCTCCGCGTCCAGACTCGCCCCGCCGACCAGCACGCCGTCGACGTTCTCCGCCGCGAGCAGCGACTGCACATTGCCGGCGTTCACGCTGCCGCCGTAGAGGAGCGGAACCTGCGACGCCGCGTCGCCGATTCGGTCGGTGAGGGCCGTGCGGAGCCAGCGGTGCACCTCGGCGGCATCCTCCGGTGTCGCGTTTCGTCCCGTGCCGATCGCCCACACCGGCTCGTACGCGATCACCATCTGCGCGATCTCTTCGGGCTGCAGCTCGGCGATGCCCGCGTACAGCTGGCGCAGCACGACTTCACGCGTCGCGCCGTGCTCGCGCTCGCTCAGCAGCTCGCCGACGCACAGCATCGGCGTGAGTCCGTTGCGCACGGCGATCGCGCACTTCCGCGCCGTCTGCGCCTCGCTCTCGCCGAAGATGTGGCGGCGCTCTGAATGGCCGACGAGCACGTACGTCGCGCCGGCGTCCTTCGCCATCGGCGCCGAGTTCTCGCCGGTGAACGCGCCCTTCTCTTCCAGCCAGATGTTCTGCACGCCGACGCCGATGTCGGTGCGCGCGCCGAGCGCGTGCACGACCGTCGTCAGCGAGAGCGCCGGCGGGAAGAAGATGAGCGTCGCATCGGTGCGCGGCGCGAAGCGCGCGGTGAACGATGCGATCATGGCCCGAGCGTCGCTCGGACCATGATTCATCTTCCAGTTCGCCGCGAAGACCGGGCGGATCATCTGTCGTCGAGCGCCGTGACGCCCGGGAGCGCCTTCCCTTCGAGAAACTCTAGCGATGCGCCGCCGCCCGTCGAGACGTGGCTCATCTCCGACTCGAGTCCCGTCTCCGTGACGGCCGCCGCCGAATCACCGCCGCCGACGATCGTCGTCGCGCCGTGCTTCGTCGCCGACGCGAGCGCGTCGGCCACCGCGCGCGTGCCGGCGTCGAACGGCTTCGTCTCGAACACGCCCATCGGCCCGTTCCAGACGACCGTCTTCGCGCCCTCGATGATCGACGCGAACTGCTTTGCCGAGTCGGGGCCGATGTCGAACATCGCTTCGTCGGCGAGGATGCCGTCGCGCTTCACCGCGTGGGCCTTGTCCGCCGCGTCCATCGCCGGCGCAACGATCGCGTCGGTCGGGAGCACGAGCTTGTCGCCGCCGCGCACGAGCAGCTCCTTCGCCATGTCGACGCGATCCGCTTCGACGAGCGACTTCCCCGTCTCGACTCCCATCGCCTTGAAGAAGGTGCACGCCATCGCGCCGCCGATGATCAGCTTGTCGACCTTCGGCAGCAGCTGCTCGATGACGTCGATCTT
Source organism: uncultured Gemmatimonadaceae bacterium (assembly GCA_966111935.1). GTDB lineage: Bacteria > Gemmatimonadota > Gemmatimonadetes > Gemmatimonadales > Gemmatimonadaceae > JAQBQB01. Next base: position 2,216 of record CBHWBX010000059.1, on the reverse strand, counting down.
CCCGGAGATCTTCGCGCCGCCCAGGACGGCGACGAACGGACGCTGCGGCTTCTCGAGCGCGCTGCCGAGATAGTCGAGCTCCTTCTGCATGAGGAGCCCGGCGACCGCCGGCTTGAGGTGATGCGCCACGCCCTCCGTCGACGCGTGCGCGCGGTGCGCGGAGCCGAAGGCGTCGTTCACGTACAGATCGCCGAGCTGCGCGAGGCCGCGGGCCAGACGCTCCTCGTTCGACTCCTCGCCGCCCAGGAAGCGCGTGTTCTCGAGGAGCAGGACGTCGGTGTTCGCGTCGTGCGTCGCCTTGTCCGCTTCGTCGCTGTCGGTGCTTTCGACGAATTCGACGCGGCGGCCGGGGAGCAGCTCGGCGAGCCGCGACGCAACCGGCTGGAGCGAGTACTTCGCCTCGGGCTTCCCTTTCGGGCGCCCGAGGTGCGACAGCAGGATGACGCGCGCGCCGCGGTCGAGCAGCGCCTCGATCGTCGGGATCGCCGCGCGAATGCGCGTGTCGTCCGAGACCTTGCCGTTCTCGAGCGGAACGTTGAAATCGACGCGGACGAGGGCGCGTTTGCCGCGCACCTCGGCGTCGGTGAGATCCTTGATGGTTCTCTTATGCATTACGAGAGCCGGGCGCCGACATAGCGGAGCAGATCGACGCAGCGCGACGCATAGCCCCACTCGTTGTCGTACCAGCCCGAGACCTTCACGAGCAGGCCGTCGACGACGTTCGTGCTCTTCGCATCGATGATGCACGAGTGCGGGTTGCCGACGTAGTCGACCGACACGAGCTCCTCTTCGGTGTACTGGAGGATGCCCTTCAACTCGCCCTCGGACGCCTTCTTGAACGCGGCGTTGATCTCGGCGACGGTGACCGGCTTGTCGACGACGACCGCGAGATCGGTGAGCGACACGTCGGGGGTCGGGACGCGGATCGAGATGCCGTCGATCTTGCCCTTGAGCTCGGGGATCACGAGCGACGTCGCCTTGGCGGCGCCCGTCGTCGTCGGGATCATCGAGAGCGCGCCGGCGCGAGCGCGGCGCAGATCCTTGTGCGGAAGATCGAGGATGTTCTGATCGTTCGTGTAGCTGTGGATCGTGACCATCGAGCCGCGGACGAAGCCGAAGTTGTCGCGGATCACCTTGACCATCGGCACGAGGCAGTTCGTCGTGCACGAGGCGTTCGAGATGATGTTGTGCTTCGACGCGTCGTATTTGTTCTCGTTCACGCCGAGCACGATCGTCAGATCTTCACCCTTGGCCGGCGCCGAGATGATGACCTTCTTCGCGCCGGCATCGAGGTGCTTCTTCGCGCCGTCGGCGCTCGTGAACTTGCCGGTCGACTCGAGGACGATGTCCACGCCGAGATCCTTCCACGGCAGATTCGCCGGATCCTTCTCGGCGAAGACCTTGATCTCGTCGCCGTCGACCATGATCGCGCCGTCGCCGGCCTCCACGTCGCCCTGGAAGGTGCCGTGGACGGAATCGTACTTGAAGAGGTGCGCGAGGGTCTTGGTATCGGTGAGGTCGTTGATACCGACGATCTCGATGTCCGCAACATCCTGAAGCTTCGCGGCGCGGAGGACCTGCCGTCCGATGCGTCCGAAGCCGTTGATGCCGACGCGAATGGCCATCCCAGCTCTCCTGTGCGTTTCAACTGGTTACCACCGGTCGCCAAGTGCCGGCGCCCGGCCGAAGGTCACGAAAGACACGATGCGTGCGCCGCCGTCGCAAAGGGCGGCCGCGCACGCCCTTAATGTAGCCGCAGTTGTCACTACGTCATCTACCAGAATCACATGCGCTCCGCGGAGCCGTCCTCGCGCCGCCGGGTCGGCGCGGAAGGCCTGCGAGACATTGCGAAGCCGCTCGCCCGGCGCAAGGCGCGTCTGCGTTTCGGTATGGCGGACGCGACCAAGGACGTCGGCATACATGGGGACCTGCCAGCGTCGCGCGAGCGGCGCGGCGAGCCGCTCGCTCTGGTTGTAGCCGCGCGAGATGTAGCGACGCCGCGACAGCGGTACCGGGACGACCATCGATCGTTCGGCGGTGACGTCGTCGGGCCAGGCCAGACGCGCCATGCGCTCGGCCATTCCCTCGCCCACCCGCGGCCAGCCCTGATACTTGAGCGCGTGCACGATCCCGAGACCGGTCTCGCCCACCGCCCAGCAGACGCTGCGCGCCCAGCGGAAGTACGGCGGCAACACATCGCACCCCCCGCACCGGTG
>CBHWBX010000058.1:0-14279 GCA_966111935.1 uncultured Gemmatimonadaceae bacterium | reverse complement strand
CTCGAGCGGAAGGGCTACATCAAGCGCAGCTACAACGAGAGCCGCGCGATCGAGATCATGCCCACCGAGGCCACCCCGCGCGCGATCGAGCTGCCGTTGCTCGGTATGGTCGCCGCCGGTATGCCGATCGAGGCTCTCGAGCACAATGAGACCTACACCGTCCCGGACGCGATGGTCGGGCGCGGCGGCAACCATTACGTGTTGCGCGTCCGCGGGAACTCGATGATCGACGAGCAGATCCGCGACGGCGACTTCGTGGTCGTCAACGAGCGGCAGCGCGCCGACAACGGTGAGATGGTCATCGCCATGCTCAACGGCAACTCGGCGACGGTCAAGAAGTACTACCGCGAGCGCGACGGACGTATTCGTCTCCAGCCGGCCAACGAGACGATGCAGCCGATCTACGTCCATGAGAACGACATCACGATCCAGGGGATCGTGGTCGGCGTTCTGCGTCGCTACTAGTTCAGTTAGGACCAGTCAGCGAGCGTAGGCGGCGCGAAGCCGCTCCAGCGCGACGAGGCCGGCGCCACTCGACACGGCCTCGCGCGCGACATCGACGCCTTCATCGAAGGTGCGCGTCTTCCCGCTCACATAGATCGCCGCGGCCGCATTGAGCACCACGGCCGCCGTGGACGGCACATTGCCGTCGCCGCGCAGGACCTTCATCACCGACGCGGCGTTCTGCGCCGGGGGACCGCCGGCGATCTCCTCGGGCGTGCCCGCCCCGTAGCCGTACCGGCGCGGGTCGATCTTCCATTCCGACAGCTGCCCGTCGCGAATCTCGACGACGTCCGTCGACGCGAACGGCGAGATCTCGTCCATCCCTTCGCCGTGAACGATCAGCGCGTGAACCGAGCCGAGCTCGCCGAGCGCGCCCGCGATCAGCGCCAGGCGGCGCGGATCCGAGACGCCGACCACCTGCCGCCCCGCATTCGCCGGATTCGCGAGCGGACCGACGAGATTCATGATCGTCTGCACGCCAAGCTCGCGGCGGATCGGGCCGACGTGGCGCATCGCCGGATGCATCAGCGGCGCGAACATGAACACGATCCCCGCCTCGCGCAGCGCCTTCTCCATCACCTCGACCGGCGCGTCGATGACGACGCCGAGCGCCTCGAGCACGTCGGCGCTGCCGCACTGCGTGGTGAACGAGCGGTTGCCATGCTTCGCGACCCTCAAGCCCGCCCCGGCGACGAGCAGCGCCGCCGCGGTGGAGATGTTGAAGGTGTTGATCGTTCCGCCGCCCGTGCCGCAGGTGTCCACCAGCTCATCCGGACGCTCGGCGGGCAGCACGACCATCGCCTGGCGGAGCGCGCGCACCGCGGCGGCGAGCTCGCTCGGCGTCTCGCCGCGCACCCGAAGCCCGACGAGCAGCGCCGCGATCTGCGCGGCCGTCGCGTCCCCTGCCAAGACGACGTTGAAGGCTTCCGTGAGCTCGGCCGGATCGGGACGGTCGCCGGCGGTGAGGCGGCGGACCGTGGCGAGCAATGCGTTGGGTGCGGGGCTAGCGGACACTGAGTGCTTCGACGAGGCGTTCGGGAAGGCGCGCGTGGGACGCGACGAGCGCGATCACCAAGCCGAGAATGCGCACGCGGTCGACGTCCTCTTCGGCGAAGACGCCGTGCAGCGCGCGATTGGCGAGGTTCACCACGCCGATCAACTCGTCGTGATAGACGAGCGGAAAGCTGATGAACGACCCCGTTGTAAAATACTGATCCTTGAGAAGCGGATGGCTCTTCGCCTCGGAGACGTCGCGCACCAGCAGCGGCTCGCGCGTCGCGGCGACGCGTCCGGCCACCCCCTGCCCGATCGCGACCCGCGTCCCTTCGGCGACGCCGGGTGCGACGCCGCGCGCCGCGCCGATGTACAGCGATTCGCCGTCCGGCGTGCGCAGCATCAGCGAGCAGCGGTGCGAGTGCATGTCGTCCCCGACGAGCGAGAGCAGCCCGTCGGCGAGCTGGCGCGGGTCGTCGGTCGACGCGTCGAGGGTGAGGACGCGATCGAGGAGGTAGATCGTGCGCGTCTTCTGGCGGAGCGACTCGTTCCGTCGATGCAGTTCGACGTGCGCCTTCTCGAGCTGCTCGACTGCCGAGCTGACTGTGGCGTCGACCGCGGCGGCGCGTTTGATCGCGCGGCGGGCGTCGTCGCTCGCCTGGGCGAGGTCGCGCTCGAGCGCGACGATCCGCGCCGAATCGGCGGACAGTGCCGCATTGCTCGCATCGAGCAGCCGCGCCTCGAGCTCGGCGAGGCGCCGCTCGTAATCGTCGTGGACACGCTCGGTGACGTCTTCGAGTGTACGTACGGCTTCTTCGCGCGCGGCGCGGTCGAGAAAGCGCAAGAACGCGAGCTCGAACAGCGCGATCGCCGGGACGAAGCGCTCCGCGGTGCGCGCGCCGAACAACTTGCGCCCCTCGTAGAGCACGAGGAGGCCGGCGAGCTGGCCGTCGAAGCGCAGACCGCGCACGCTCAGCCATCCGGGCTCCCCGAGCGTCGGGACCTGGAAGAGGCGGGCGAATTCGTCGCTGGCGTCGCCGAAGTCGACGAACTGGCCGCCGGCTTCGATGGCGACCCGTTCGCGCGTGGCGATGTGATCGAACGTCGTGTCGAGCTGTGCGCGTTCCGTGCGGGCGCCATTCGCAAGCGTGCGTTCACGGAGCATCCCGTGCCGCTCGTCGAAGCGAATGAGGGCCAGCTGAGCGAAGCGGTCGACCTCCGCGAGCGCGTCGCCCAGGGCTTGCAGGGCGGCGTCGGTGCTGTCGGAGACGGTCAGCGCATGGGCGAGAGAAGCGAGCGTGCGCGGCGGCATCTGCGGCGCAAGATGGGCTCGCACGTCGCGCAATGTCAATCGCTTGCGAGGTCGCGAAACAGGCGTGTTTCACGCGCCCGATTGGTTGACACTGCCACGGGTGCTGGTAGCTTTCCAGCAATGGCCGAACGCACCGTGCAGCTCGTGTTGCACTACGACGGGGCGGGGTTCAGTGGATGGCAGCGGCAGCCGGAACAACGCACGGTTCAAGGCGTTTTGGAGGCGGCGCTCGAGCGCCTCTGCTCCTCGCCGGTCGCGGCGTTGGGTTCGGGCCGGACCGACGCCGGCGTGCACGCGAGAGGTCAGGCGGTCGGTGTACGCGTCCCGGACAAATGGGACGTCAGGAAGTTGCGGCGCGCGCTGAATGCGGTGCTGCCGGACGACGTCTGGGTCGCGTCCGCGGCCGAGATGCGAGACGAGTTCCACGCGCGGTACAGTGCAGTGAGCCGGCGGTACAGCTATTACGTCGGCACGGATGAAGCGGCACACTCTCCGTTTCGTGGTCGGTACGAGCTGGCTTTCGGGCAGCCCTTGGTACGGGGCGCTCTGGATGCCGCTGCCGCCCACCTGGTGGGTGAGCACTGCTTTCGGGGCTTCGCCGTTCTCGGGACGGCGCCGGCTCACGACGATCACCGCTGTCGCGTCGCGGAAGCACGCTGGGCGGATCGGCCCGGGGGGCTGGTATTCGAGGTCGAAGCCAACCGGTTCCTTCATCACATGGTGCGTTTTCTCGTCGGAACGATGCTCGACATAGCCAGCGGCCGCCGGCCACTGGAGGACATTTCGCGGCTCCTCGTCGCGACGGACAACAGCGAAGTCTCTCCGCCCGCGCCGCCGCACGCGCTCTTTCTCGATCGCGTCGGCTATCCGGCGGAGCTCTACCTCGGGCCGGTGGCCGGAGGCGTCGCATGAGCGGCAAGGCGGTCCGTCTCGCCGTCATCGCCGCGCTGATCGGCTGCTCGCGCTCCCCGGAGCCGTCGGGAGCGCAGTCGTCGGGCGTCGCCGTCTCGACGAGCATGCAGGTCTCCCAGAGCCGCCAGAATGCGCTCACGGCGGCGATCTCGAAGGTCTCGCCGTCGGTGGTCACGGTGCAGACGGAGATCCTCGAGCAGGCGCCGGTCGATCCATTCGACATGATCTTCGGCGGCGGACGCGCGCAGCAGCGCACCCAGGCCGGACTCGGGACAGGCTTCGTCGTTCGCAAGGATGGGGTGATCGTCACGAACGCGCACGTCATCGCCGGCGCGAGCAAGGTCTCGGTGATGATGCGCGACGGAAAGGTCTTCCCCGCCCGCCTGCTCGGGCAGGATGAGACGAACGACATCGCCGTCATCAAGATCGACGCGAAGGATCTGCCGGAAGTGAAGCTCGGCAACTCGAACAATCTCGTGATCGGCGAGTGGGCGATCGCGATCGGCAATCCGTTCGGGTTCTATTTCGGCAACAGCGAGCCAAGTGTGACCGTCGGCGTCGTCAGTGCGACGCAGCGGAATCTCGTCGCGCCCAACGACGGGCAGGCGTCGTACTTCGACATGATCCAGACCGACGCGGCGATCAATCCCGGAAACTCCGGCGGGCCGCTCGTCAATGCCGACGGCGACGTCGTCGGCGTGAACAGCAGCATCTTCTCGCCGAGCGGCGGAGCGGTGGGCCTCGGCGTCGCGATCCCGATCCATCGTGTCGCGCGCGTGGTCGATGATCTGCTCCGCCACGGCTCGATCCGCAGCCCGTGGATCGGCGTGCAGCTCCAGCAGACGCGCAGCACGAACACGCGCGACGTGATCGCGCAGGGTGCGGTGATCGGCGCGGTGACGCCCGGCTCCCCCGCCGCGACCGCCGGTCTCCAGCGCGGCGACGTGATCCTGCGCGAAGGCAATCGCGCGATTCGCAATCCGTTCGACTGGCAGGCGGCGCTGCTCGACCTGCGCGTCGGATCGCCCGCGAAGCTGCACATCAAGCGCGGCGTTCGCGAGCTCGACGTCGACGTCAACGTTGCCGATCTCCCCGAAGTCACGGCCCCAAAGGTCCAGGTCCTTCGCGAGCTCGAGCTCGTGTCGGTGACGCCGGCGATCGCGTCCGAGCGCGGCCTGCGCAACGCCGCCGGCGCGCTCGTCTATCGCGTGAGCCCGATGATCGCCGATCAGACGGGGCTCCAGCAGGGCGATGTGATTCTCCAGATCAACAACTCCCGCATCGCCTCGGCGCAGGACGTCGCCAAGGCGATCGACTACTACGGCAGTCGCACCTATCTCCAGCTCGTCGTCGAACGACAGGGTCAATTGTACATGACGCGCTTCGCGGTCCGATGACCGCGCACGATCGCTATTCCTCGCCGCTCGCCGAGCGGTACGCCTCCAAGGCCATGCTCGAGCTGTGGTCGCCGCAGACGCGTCACGGCTACTGGCGCCGCCTCTGGCTCGCCCTCGCCGAAGCCGAAAAGGAGCTCGGCGTCCCGATCCCCGACGAGGCGATCGCGCAGATGCGCGCGAACCTCAACAACATCGACTTCGACGCCGTCGCCGCGTACGAGAAGCGCTTCCGTCACGACGTGATGGCGCATGTGCACGCGTTCGGCGACGTCGCCCCCGCCGCGAAGGGCTTCATCCACTACGGCGCGACGAGCGCCTACGTCACCGACAACGGCGACCTCATTCTCATGCGCCGCGGCCTCGAGCTGCTGCGCCAGAAGGTCGTCCGCGTGCTACGCGCGCTCGCCGCGTTCGCGCGCGAGTGGCGCGCCGAGCCGACGCTCGGCTCGACGCACCTCCAGCCGGCACAGCCGACGACCGTCGGCAAGCGTGCGACGCTGTGGATGCAGGACCTGCTGCTCGATCTCGCCGACCTCGATCACCGCATCGCGACGCTCCCCTGCCGCGGCGTGAAGGGGACGACCGGCACGCAGGCGAGCTTCCTCGAGATCTTCGGCGGCGATCACGCCAAGGTGCGCGAGCTCAATGACCGCGTGACGCGGAAGATCGGATTCGCGTCGTCGATCCCGGTCTCCGGACAGACGTACTCGCGCAAGCTCGATGCGCAGGTGCTCGGCGTCGTCGCCGGCATCACGTCGAGCGCGATGAAGTTCAGCGGCGACATCAGAGTGCTCCAGTCGTTCGGCGAGATCGAGGAACCGTTCGAGAAGGAGCAGATCGGCTCGTCGGCGATGGCGTACAAGCGCAATCCGATGCGCAGCGAGCGCATCGCGTCGCTCGGCCGGTTCGTGATCTCGCTCGAGCCGAACGCGAACCTGACCCACGGCGTGCAGTTCTTCGAGCGCACGCTCGACGACAGCGCCAACCGCCGCCTCGTGATTCCCGAAAGCTTCCTCGCCACCGACGCGATTCTCATCCTCATGGAGAACGTCGCCGGCGGGCTCGAGGTGCACCCGGCGCGCATCCGTCGCCGGCTCCTCGACGAGCTGCCGTTCATGGCGACCGAGGAGCTGATCGTCCGCGCCGTGCGCGCGGGCGGCGATCGTCAGGACGCGCACGAGCGCATCCGCCAGCACAGCATCGAGGCGGCGCGCGCGCTCAAGAACGGCGCCGAGAAGAACGACATGCTCGAGCGGCTCGCCGCCGATCCGGCGTTCGGCGTGTCGTTCGCCGACCTCGAGTCGGCGCTGCAGCCCGATCGCTTCGTCGGCCGCTCGCCCGAGCAGGTGGACGAGTTCCTCGCGATGGTCGATCCGATCCTCGCCGGACACACCGACGGCCACGACGCCGTCGAGGAGATTCGCGTATGACGCTCACGCAGCTCGCCGAGCTGCCGCTGCGCCACCTGCGCCGCGGGAAAGTGCGTGAGGTATACGAAGTCGACGACAATCGGCTGTTGCTCGTCGCCACCGATCGCGTGAGCGCGTTCGACGTGGTGATGAACGAAGCGATTCCGTACAAGGGCGCCGTGCTGACGCAGATCACCGCCTGGTGGCTGCGGCAGATGGAGCGCGATGTTCGGCATCACATGATCTCGGCCGACGCCGACGAGATCATTCATCACGTCCCGGCGCTCGCGCCGCATCGCCGCCTGCTTGCCGGTCGCGCGATGCTCTGCAAGCGGACCGAGGTCTTTCCCGTGGAGTGCGTGATCCGCGGCTACCTCTCGGGATCGGCGTGGAAGGAGTACAGCAGCTCGGGCACGCTCGCCGGCGAATCGCTGCCGGACGGGCTCCGCGAGAGCGAACGCTTCGAGCCGGCCCTGTTCAGTCCCGCGACGAAGGCGGAGACGGGCCACGACGAGAACATCACCGTCGCGCACATGACGGAGATCGTCGGCCCGGACGTCGCCGCGGAGCTCGAGCGGCTGACGCGTCTCGTCTACGAGCGCGGACGCGCCATCGCCGCCGATCGCGGCATCATCATCGCCGACACGAAATTCGAGTTCGGCCGCGATCGCGACGGCCGCATCACCCTCATCGACGAAGTGCTGACGCCGGATAGCTCGCGCTTCTGGCCCGCCGAGCATTACCAGCCGGGCCGGGGCCAGCCGAGCTTCGACAAGCAACCGCTGCGCGATTATCTCGACGGCGAGCGCAAGGCCGGCAAATGGAACGGAGAGGCGCCGCCGCCCCCGTTGCCCGAGCACGTCGTCACGGCGACGAGTGAGCGCTATCTCGACGCGTTCCGTCGCATCACCGGAAGAGAGCTCGACATCACGGAGCTATCGTGAACTTTGCTCGCGAAGGACTGACGTTCATCGTCATCGCCGCGTTGATCGCCCTCGGGGCGTTCGGCGTCGCCCTCACACGCCGCTCGTGGCCGATCTGGCTGCTCGCGTTCGCGCTCACCGTCATCGCCCTTTGGGTCGCGTACTTCTTCCGCGATCCGACGCGCGAGGGCGAGCGCGGCGAACGCCTCGTCATCTCGCCCGCCGACGGCAAGGTCGTCATGATCACCGAAGTGGACGAGCCGACGTTCATGAAGTCGCGCGCCGTGCGCGTCTCGATCTTCATGAATGTCTTCAACGTGCACGTGAATCGCTATCCGGTCACCGGCATCGTGCGCTTCGTCGAGCGCAAGCCGGGCAAGTTCCTCAACGCCGCCGCGCCGAACGCGAGTCTCGAGAACGAGCAGGCGTCGATCGGGATCGAGGCCGGATCCAACCATCTGCTCGTCCGCCAGATCGCCGGCCTGATCGCCCGCCGCATCGTCACCGATGCCAGGGACGGTGAGCACGTGCGCCAGGGCGACCGCATGGGCCTGATCCGCTTCGGCTCGCGCGTCGACGTCTTCCTGCCGACGACGACGAAGCTCCGCGTGAAGGTCGGCGACGCGACGTTCGCCGGCGTCACGGTCCTCGGGGAGCTCGAAGGTCAATGAACCCGCTCCGACGACGCGACCGTGAGGTTATCCGGGATCACGAGGGGCGCCGCGGCGTTCGCCGGGCGGTCGTCCTCATGCCGAACGGGCTGACCCTCTTCAATCTGTTCTGCGGCATCTACGCGATCATCCTGTCCGTGCACGGGAGAGTCGCCGAGGCGCCGGGCTTCATCCTCCTCGGCGGCATCGCCGACGCGCTCGACGGGCGCGTCGCGCGCGCCACGGGCACCGGCAGCCGCTTCGGCGAGGAGCTCGACTCCCTCGTCGATGCGATCTCGTTTGGCTTCGCGCCGGCGCTCCTCGTGTATCTCGCCCGGCCGGCGGACATGCAGGGCAACCTCGACTGGCTGCTCGTCTTCATCTTCACCGCCTGCGCCGTGATGCGCCTCGCGCGCTTCAACGTCGAGCAGGCGGGCCGCAAGAAGACGCACTTCCACGGGCTCCCGAGCCCCGCCGCCGGTCTGACGCTCGCGACTTATTACTGGTTCGCGCAGACGCCGCTGTACAACCAGACGGTCATCCTCTTCACGGACAGCCGCACGCTCGCGACGCTGCCCTGGCCGAACATGATGCGCGGCCTCATGGCGCTCCTCGCGGCGCTGATGGTGAGCGACGTGCCGTATCCCGCGGTGCCGTCGATCGGGTTCAACAGCGTCAGGCGTCTGCTCGGCACGCTGACCGTGGCGGCGTCGCTGGTGCTCCTGCTCGTGCGGCGTGAAGAGTTCATCTTCCCGGCCCTGCTCGCCTACGTGCTCTACGGCATCATCAAGTGGATGATCTTCGGCTTCATTGGGCGTTCGTCCACGCCCGACCAGCTCTTCTGGGAGCGTGAGGCCGAGCTGCATCAGGAAGACGAGCGGCGATCCGCCTTCGATCGGCCGCATCTCAGCAAGGAGGTCCTCGAAGACATCGACGAGGAGCTCGACGAAGCGCCGGTGCGCGGGCCGCGCGAGCGCTCGTCGCGTCGTGACGAAGCGCGGCGTGATGCGCGCGAGGAGAAGGACCGCGAGCAGCGCCGCGGCAAGCGTCGTGAGCGCGAAGGCCGCGACCGCGAAGGCCGCGAGCGCGAGCCGCGCGAGTCACGGGAGCCGAGAGAGCCGCGCGAGCGTGGCGAAGCCCCGAAGCGCGAGCGTGCCGAAGGCTCGAAGCGCGAGCGCCGCGACGAAGGACGGAAGGAAGAGCCGCGTCGCGACGAAGCTCGTCGTGAGGAAGCACGCCACGACGAACAGCCGAGGCGCGAAGAGCCGCGTCGTGAGCGTCCCCCGCGCGCCGAGCCGGCGGTCGTCGCCGCCGCGGCCGAGCCTGCGTCGATCATCGATCCGTCGATCGCCGCCGACCCGACGCTCGACAATCTGCCGAACGAGGATCGTCGCGACCCCGATCGAGCTCCGGACGACGAAATGCAGGTGCGCAAGCGCCGTCGCCGTCGCGGCCGTGGCCGCTCGCGCGGCGAGCGCGGTGAGCGCGGTGAGCGCGCTCAGGCCGGTGAGTCCTCCGCCGAAGGATCGTCGAACGACGACGGCGGCAGCGACTTCGCGCCCGAATCTCGCGGGGATGTTCCCCCTGGTCCTACCCTTCCCGATACGCCTTCACCCTCTGGTCCTGAAGAATGAACCGGTATCGTATTGCCGTGCACATCACGCCGCGCCGCGGCATCCTCGATCCGCAGGGGCGCACGGTCGCCGAAGCGCTCCACACGCTCGGCTTCTCCGCCGTGCATGACGTGCACGTCGGCCGCCACGTCGTCGTCGAGCTCGACGCCGGCGACAAGAAGTCGGCCGAGCAGGCCACGCGCGAGATGTGCGAGAAGCTGCTCGCCAATCCCGTGACCGAAGATTTTGAGATCGCCAGTATCGACGGGGGAGCCGCGTGAAATTCGGGATTGTCACCTTTCCCGGGTCCAACTGCGACTACGATGCCTATCAGGCCGTCGTCGAGAAGCTCGGTGAGGAAGCGACCTACCTCTGGCACAAGGATCACGATCTGAAGGGCAGCGATGTCATCATCCTGCCCGGCGGCTTCAGCTACGGCGACTATCTGCGCGCCGGCGCGATCGCCCGCTTCAGCCCCGTGATGCAGGACGTCATCGCCTTCGCCAAGCGCGGCGGACCGGTGATCGGCATCTGCAACGGCTTCCAGATCGCCTGCGAGGCCGGCCTGCTCCCCGGTGCGCTGCTGCGCAACGCGAGCCTCAAGTACATCTGCGAGTTCGTGCGCATCCGCGTCGAGAACAACGACACGCTGTTCACCAATCGCTACGAAAAGGGCGACACGCTGCTCATTCCGATCGCGCACGGTGACGGACGTTACACCGCCGACGCCGCGACGCTCGATAGACTGGAGGGCGACGGCCGCGTGGTGTTCCGGTACGTCGGCGGCCCGCGCGACGCCGACGAGTACTGGAGCCCCAACGGTGCCATGCGCGCGATCGCCGGCATCGTCAACGACGCCGGCAACGTGCTCGGCATGATGCCCCACCCCGAACGCGCCGTCGATGAGCTGCTCGGGTCCGACGACGGACTCGCCGTTTTCGAATCCATGCTCGCGCGAGTCGGAGCCTAGTCTTCATGCGTATCACCACGTTCGTCGCACTCACCCTCGCCCTTGCCGCTGCGCCGCTGCGCGCCCAAGCGAAGGTCGCGACGATCGACCCGGGGATGACCCGTTCACAGGTCGTCGCCGCACTCGGAGAGCCGCTGTCCTCCCGCTCGTTCGAGCACTACACCTACCTGCTCTACAAGAACGGCTGCGAGAAGAAGTGCGGCATGAACGATCTCGTCGTGCTCGACAGCGGCAAGGTCGTCGACGCCGTGTTCCGCTCGCCGGCTCGCAAATACACCGGGACGAGCAGCTCGCCCCGCATGATCACACAAGCTGAAGCGAATCGCGGCGCGGCCAAGCCCGCCGAGTCCGCGGCCAAACCGCTCACCGTCAAGAAGCCAGCGCACTGATGCAACTCAAGCCGAAGGTCGAACCGCGTCCCGGCGATCCGGTCATCACTCCCACTCTGATCTCCGAGCACGGGCTCACCACCGAGGAATACGAACGGCTCGTCGCCATGCTCGGGCGCGAACCGACCTTCACCGAGCTGGGGATCGTCAGCGCGCTCTGGAGCGAGCACTGCTCGTACAAGCATTCGCGCCCTCTCCTCGGCACGCTGCCGACGAAGGCCCCGTACGTGCTCCAGGGCCCTGGTGAGAACGCCGGCGTGATCTCGATCGGCGACGGCCTCGCCGTCGCCTTCAAGATCGAGTCGCACAACCACCCGTCGGCCGTCGAGCCCTACCAAGGCGCGGCGACCGGCGCCGGCGGCATTCTTCGCGACGTCTTCACGATGGGCGCGCGTCCGATCGCGATGCTCAACTCGCTGCGCTTCGGCAAGCTCGACGAAGCACACGTCCGATACCTGTTCGCCGGCGTCGTGAAGGGGATCGGCGACTACGGCAACTGCGTCGGCATTCCGACGGTCGCCGGCGAGGTCTGTTTCGACACGTCGTACGAAGGCAATCCCCTCGTGAACGCGATGTGCGTCGGCCTGCTGCGCGAGGACGAGCTCATTCGTGCCGTCGCCCAGGGCGTCGGCAATCCGATCATCGCCGTCGGCGCGCGCACGGGACGTGACGGCATTCACGGCGCATCGTTCGCCTCCGAGGATCTCTCGGAGCAGAGCGACGCCAAGCGTCCGCGCGTCCAGGTCGGCGATCCCTTCACCGAGAAGCTGCTCCTCGAAGCGAGCCTCGAGCTCATTCACAGCGGCGCCATCGTCGCCATTCAGGACATGGGCGCCGCCGGTCTCACCTCGTCGTCGGCCGAGATGGCCGCACGCGGCGACGTCGGCGTCACGATCGACACAACCAAGGTGCCCGTGCGCGAAGAGGGCATGACGCCCTACGAGATCCTCTTGAGCGAGTCGCAGGAGCGCATGCTCGTCGTCGCCAAGCGTGGACGCGAGCAGGAGGTGCACGACATCCTCACGAAGTGGGATCTCACCACCGCCGTCATCGGTGAAGTCATCGCCGAGCCGGTGTATCGCGTCACCGAAGGTGATCGCGTGGTGGCCGAGTTCCCGGGCATCCGTCTCGTCACCGACTGCCCGACCTACACGCCCGACGCGCAGGAAAGCCTCGAAGTCGCGAGGCTGCGCGCCGAGCCGGTGTCGGCGATCCCGGAGAAGCCGGAAGAGCAGGATCCGGCGTGGACGCTCGAGCAGCTCCTCTCCTCGCCGACGATCGCCTCGAAGACGTGGGTGCATCGCCAGTACGACACCACGGTTCGTACGAACACCGTGATCGGACCGGGCGGCGACGCCGCGGTCGTGCGCGTGCGCGGCAGCGATAAGGCGCTCGCGATGAAGACCGATTGCAACGGACGCTACGTCTATCTCGACCCGCGCGTCGGCGCGCAGCTCGCCGTGTGCGAGGCCGCGCGCAACGTCGCCTGCACGGGCGCGCGTCCAATGGCGATCACGAACAATCTGAACTTCGGGAATCCGAAGCGTCCCGAGGTCTACTTCCAGCTGCGCGAAGCGGTGCGCGGCATGGGTGAAGCCTGCCGCGCGCTCGGCACGCCGGTCACCGGCGGCAACGTCTCGCTCTACAACGAGAACCCGCGCGGCGCGGTCTTCCCGACCCCGGTGGTCGGCATGATCGGCCTCCTCGACTCGGTCGCGCACGTCACGCGCGCGAACTTCCAGAACGAGCACGATTCGATCGTCCTCCTCGGCGAACCGACGGCGCACATCGGCGCGAGCGAATATCTCGCGCGCATCCACGGCGTCACCGCCGGCTCACCGCCGCCGTGCGACCTCGACGCCGAAAAGCAGCTCATCGACGCGCTGCTCGAAGCGATTCAGGGCGGCGTCGTGAGCTCCGCGCACGACTGCGCCGACGGCGGCCTCGCCGTGGCGCTCGCCGAGTGCTGCATCATGGATCGCAACCACGAGCGCGGCGCGAAGATCGATCTCACGCACTGGAAGGAGCTCCCGACGCGCGCGCTGCTCTTCGGTGAAGCGCAGGCCCGCGCCGTCGTCAGCACGGCGATGCCCGATACGGTGATCAGCATCGCGCGCAAGCACGGCGTCCCGGCGCGCATCATCGGCCAGGTCGGCGCACTTGGCAGCAAGCTGCAGATTACCACAGGCACCGGAACCTTCGATGCCTCGCTCGACCGCCTCGACGAAGCCTACCACGAGGCGATCCCCAAGATCATGTCCGGTCCTTCGGCGCAATAAGCAGTTTCTCGTCTCCCGATCCCCGATCCTCGATCCTCATGTGCGGTATCTTCGGCGTTCACGGTCACCCTGACGCCACTCAGCTTGCCCAGCTCGGGCTCTATTCCCTTCAGCATCGCGGACAGGAGTCCGTCGGTGTCGTGTCGATCGACGCCGCCGGCGCCGCGCACGCCGTGCGCAGCATGGGGACGCTCAGCGACACCGTCGGGCGCGAGCTCGCGAAAATTCCCGGTGTGAGCGCGGTCGGCCACACCCGCTACAGCACCTCCGGCTCGTCGACGATCGAGAACGCGCAGCCGGTCGTCGCGCGGTCGAAGGGCGGCTACATCACCCTCGCCCACAACGGCAACCTCACCAACGCCGCCGAGCTGCGGCTCGAGCTCGAGGACAAGGGCTCGATCTTCGCCTCGACGAACGACTCCGAGGTCATCGTCCATCGTCTCGCGCGCTCGACCGCGACGACCCCGACCGAGCGCCTCGCCGAGGCGCTCCAGGGCGTCGAGGGCGCGTACAGCATCATCGTCGCGATGGGCGACACGCTGCTCGCGGCGCGTGACCCGCGCGGCTGGCGTCCGCTCGCCATGGGCACGCTCGGCGACGCGACCGTCTTCGCGTCGGAGACCTGCGCGCTCGACATCATCGGCGCGACGACCGTTCGCGACGTCGAGCCGGGCGAGATCGTCACCGTCGGACCCGACGGCGTCAGCTCCATCCATCCGCTCCCGCAGCGCGAATCGCGCCGCTGCGTGTTCGAGTACGTGTACTTCGCCCGCCCGGACAGCCGCGTCTACGGCGGCTCGGTGGATCGCGCGCGGCGTGAGCTCGGACGCCGCCTCGCCCGCGAGCATCCGGCGCCTACCGCTGACCTCGTCTTCAGCGTGCCCGATTCGTCGAACTCCGCGGCGCTCGGCTTCGCCGAGGAGAGCGG
>CBHWBX010000057.1:0-14291 GCA_966111935.1 uncultured Gemmatimonadaceae bacterium | reverse complement strand
AGCCGTAGTGCATCGTGCCGTCGTACGTCGGCATCCTCGTGAAGAACGGCACCGATTTCGCGAACCCGGATACCGTCGGCAACCAGTACCTCGGCTCGACCTTCCCGACGAAGATCTTCAGCCCGAACCTCACGCTCCGTCTCTTCGACAAGCTGACGTTCGACGCGCTCGGCGAGTGGCAGCGCGGTGGCCACAACCTGAACGCGATCGGCTACCAGAACGCGAACCTGCACTCGTGGCAGCCCTGCTACGCGATCCAGGCGAAGCTCAAGTCGGCCGCGGCGGGCGATGCCCACGCGCTCGATGACGTGCGGGCGATCGACCGCGCGAAGTGCACGCTCAGCTCGACGTTCCGTGACTACAGCTACTGGGTGGAGGCCGCGGACTTCTTCAAGCTCCGCAGCGTGTCGGTGACGTGGGACCTGCCGCAGTGGCTGCTGCGCGGCTCGCACGGCGCGTCGCTCACCCTGGCCGGCCGCAATCTCCTCACGCGCACGAACTACGACGGCAGCGATCCGGAAGTCTCGGATCAGCGCGACAACACCTTCTCGCGCCGCGATTACTACGTGTTCCCCACCTATCGCACGTTCACCGTGTCCCTCCGCGCGAGCTTCTGACGATGACCACTCATTCCAACACGTCGGCGGTCGCGCGCCGGCTCGCCGCCATCGGCCTGCTCGGAGCGCTCGTCGCCGGATGCGACACGACCGTGACCAATCCCGGCCCGCTACAGGACGCGGAGCTCAGCACGGCGAGCGCGATCCCGGCGCTCGTGAACGGGATGTCGGGCGATCTCTCGGTCGCCCTGGGCAACTACATCGACCGCGGCGCGCTGGCCGCGGGTGAATTGATGGAGGCGGGCAACTTCGCCGCCGAGCAGCATTACGCCCAGGGCGTGATCCGTCCCGAAGACGTGAACGCCGACTGGGCGAACATGCAGACGGCGCGATGGACCGCCGAGCAGGGCCTGGTGCGCATGAAGAGCGTGCTCGGCTCGGCGTTCGAGTCGAACGCGAATACCCCGCGCGCGTACCTCTACGCGGGCTTCGCGAACCGTCTGCTCGGCGAGAACGCCTGCGTGGCCGTGATCGACGGCGGCGCGCCGCAGAGCGACAGCGTGTACTTCGAGCGTGCAGACAGTCTGTTCACCCGCGCGCTCGCGCTGGCGACGGCCCAGAACAACACGAACGTGAAGAACGCTGCCCTCGCCGGACGCGCGTCGGTGCGCGCGTGGCTCGGCAAGTGGCCGGAAGCGGTGACGGATGCCGCGCTCGTGCCGACGTCGTTCGTATTCAACGCGGTCTTCTCGACGAACACGACCCGCGAGAACAACGATCTCGCGAACCAGACGATCACGCGGCGTGAGACGACGGTGTATGGGACCGTTTACGCGTCGACCAGGTCTGACCCGCGGACGACGTGGGATACCGTGAAGACGTCGGCGGGCAAGGTGCAGACGGGTCAGGACGGCAAGACGCCATTCTTCCGCCAGACCAAGTACACCTCGCTCGGATCGGCGGTGCCGCTGGCGAAGGGCACCGAGATGCTCCTGCTGCGCGCTGAGAACGCGCTGCGGACCGGGGACGTCGCCGGTGCAATGACACTGATCAATCAGGAACGCGGCTCCTACGGCCTCGCGCCGCTCACCGCGGCGACGACCGCCGCGGCGGCGACGATCCTTCAGGCGGAGCGGGGCTCGGTGCTCTGGCTCGAGGGCCGGCGCCTGTGGGACCTCCGCCGGTGGCTGGTGGCCGGCACGAACACGTTCCTGAACGGCCGGGACAAGTGCATCCCGCCGAGCGCGAACGAGCAGGCGGCGAACCCAAATTTTAAGAAGTAAGGTTGCTTGCGCTCTTCCTGGCGATGACGGAGTTTTCAGTTGGAACTCCCATCATCGCCAGGAGAGCAATGCGACACGCCTACATGTATACCGGCGCGTTCGAGTCGAACTATGCCGGCCTCAAGCCGGGCACGACGACCTACACGTCGACCGACGGTGCTGAACAGAGCATCGCGTGGCCCGACAAGATCGACGGCGTCCGCGTGAGCTACATGGAAAAGAGCGGCAAGAAGTTCTACGCCGTCCGCGTCCAGCACGACGAGCACGACATCGTGCTGGAGAATCCGGTGCACATCGATCCGGAGCGGCACATGAACAACCGCCGCCTCACGCCCGAAGCGCTGTCGGTCACCGACGACGAAGCCTCGGCGCTGCTCGACGACATCATTCGCGACAACCCGGAGAAGCAGCCGGAGCTCGCGCTGATGATCAACCGGATCAACTCGATCCGGCGCGCTGCCCGCTCGCAGCAGAACGCGTAGCAAGCACGCGCTCGACCTCCTCCGCGGCGCGATGGCCAGTGGCGATCGCGCCGTGGACGGTTCCGGTCCTTCCTTCGGGATCGGACGCCTCGCCGGCGAAGAACAACGTGCCGCGCAGCGGCCGCGCGAGCGCACCCGGCGCATCGAGCCCGCCCACCGTCTGGTAGCTGTAGACGCCGCGCGAGAAGGGATCGTGCTCCCAGTCGTGCATCCACGCGCCTTCGACCATGCCGTGGAGACGCCGTGGCGCGATGCCGAGCTGCCGCGCGAGCGACGCGATCGCCGCCGACTCGATCTCCTCCGACGCGAGCTGTGAGAGCACCTTCGCCGACGGACCACCGTGCCAGCCGACGAGCACCGGCGCCGTGATCGGATACGCGCTCCACCAGATCGGGAACTGCTCGTCGCTGGTGTGCAGGAAGCTCATCGTGTCGAGATCCTGGCGGCCGAGCTGCTTCGCGAACCACTCCGACGCCCAGAAGCGCTCGGAGAAGCGAAGAACCACGCGCACGACGGAACCCATCGCGATCTGATCGAGCGGCTCGCGCTTCGTCTTGAGCTCGGGATCGAACTCGATCGAACCGACGTCGCCGGGCAGCGCCTTCAACACGCCCGCCGGCACGGCGATGATCGCCGCGCGCGCGGTGATCGACGGACGCGCGCGCCCGTCGGGATGCCGCGCCTCGACGGCGACGTTTCCCGGCGCCCATCGCACGCGCGTCACGATCGCGGCGCGACGAATGCGATCGCCGAGCGGCGCGGCGAGCCATTCGATCACGCGATTGTAGCCCTGGAGCACGCGGCCGATGCGACGCTCGCGCACATCGTCGCCGGGACTCCCGTCTTCGGCCATCGCGCGCTCGCTGAGCCGCTCGGGATCGGCGGCGTGAAAGCTCTCGACGTACTGGAGGGTGAGCCTGCGCTCGTGCGCGAGCCGGCGTCCGCCGGGACGTCCCTCGATGAACGTCGCGAACGAGCGGTCGGGTGAGCGCTTCTTGTCGAGACGGCGCATCACCTTGTCGAGCTTCTCCCAGAAATCATCCATCGGACGGATCTGGCTGCCCATCACCTGCCAGCGCTTTCCGGCGATGTCCATCGCGGCGAGCTTCGCCTCGCGCACGATCTCCTCGATCTCCGGGGCGGCGCCGTGAATGAACTCCGCGCCGAGCTCGATCGGCACCGGCGTGTTCGCATCGTGCTGGGTGAAGATGCGTCCGCCAAGCCGATCGCGCGCTTCGAGGACGACGACGTCGATCCCCTGTTCATGGAGCTTGCGCGCCGCGGCGAGTCCCGCCGCCCCGGCGCCGATGACGACGACGTCGGCTTTGCTCGAAGTGTTGCTCATCGACCTGAAGGGCGGGAATGGAACGTGCTCGAACCGGGGACTCTCCCGACCCGAGGAAGCAGAGTGTCAGAAAAGATGACCGTGAGCGACGCATTCGTCGCGCGGCTGATCGAATGGGGCGTGCGGCGCATCTACGGGTTTCCGGGTGACGGCGTGAACGGCGTCCTCGGTGCACTCCGTCGCAAGAAAGAGCGCATCGAGTTCATCCAGGTCGCCCATGAAGAGCTCGCCGGCATGGCGGCGACGGCGCAGGGGAAATTCGGCGGCGACCTCGGCGTCTGTCTGTCGACCGGCGGCCCGGGGGCAATCCACATGCTCAACGGGCTCTACGACGCGAAGCTCGATCATCAGCCGGTGCTCGCGATCATCGGCCAGCAGTCGCTCGCCGGGATCGGTGGGAGCGAGCAGCAGGAAGTCGATCTGTTGCCGCTGTTGAAGGACGTCTCGCGCTACGTCGAGATGGTGATGAAGCCACAGCAGCTGAGGCACGTCGTCGACCGCGCGATTCGCGTCGCGCTCGACGAGCGAAGCGTGGCCTGCATCATCCTTCCGCACGACGTGCAGCGCGAGGAATACGAGGAACCGAGCGAGGAGCACGCGATGCAGCACTCCTCGCCGGGATATCGGCGGCCGCGCATCGTCCCGCGCGACGAGGATCTTCGCGCGGCGGCCGACGTGCTCAACGCGGGAAAGAAGGTCGCGATCCTCGCCGGCGCCGGCGCGCTCGATGCGACCGACGAGGTGATCGCCGCGGCCGAGGCGCTCGGCGCGGGCGTGGCGAAGAGCCTGCTCGGCAAGGCGTCGGTGCCGGACGATCTGCCGTTCGTCACCGGATCGGTCGGTTGGCTCGGCACGCGCGCGAGCAACGACATGATGAAGGAGTGTGACACGCTGTTCATGATCGGCTCGGCGTTTCCATACACCGAGTTCCTGCCGAAGGAGGGACAGGCCCGCGGCGTTCAGATCGACATTGCCGCGGAGAACGTGAGCATCCGCTATCCGATGGAGGTCGGGCTAGTCGGCGACGCGGTCGAGACGCTGCGCGCGCTGCTGCCGATGCTCGAACAGAAGACGGATCAGAGCTGGCGGCAGCAGATCGAAGCGAGCGTGCGTGAATGGAAGAACGAAGCGCGCCGCCGCGCGACCGCCGAAGCGCCGCCGCTCAACCCGCAGCTGCCGGTGCTCGAGCTGTCGTCGCGGCTGCCCGACGACTGCATCATCACGAGCGACTCGAGCTCCGTCGTCGTGTGGGCGGCGCGGCTGCTCGAGCTCAGGCGCGGCATGAAGATGTCGCTCTCCGGCACGCTCGCGACGATGGGATCGGCGCTGCCGTACGCGCTCGCGGCGAAGTTCGCGCATCCCGATCGCGTCGTGATCGCGACGGCCGGCGACGGCGCGATGCAGATGAGCGGCAACGCCGGACTGATCGACGTGGCGAAGCACTGGAAGAAGTGGCGCGATCCGCGGCTCGTCGTGCTCGTGCTCAACAACCGCGATCTCAACTACGTCACGTGGGAGCAGCGCGTGATGGAAGGCGAGCCGAAGTTCGACGAATCGCAGGACCTGCCCGACTTCCCCTTCGCGCAGTACGCCGAGCTGCTCGGCCTCAAGGGGATCAAGATCGATTCACCGGAGAAGGTCGGCGCGGCGTGGGACGAAGCACTCGCATCGGACCGGCCGGTGGTGATCGAAGCGTGGGTCAACGCCGACGTGCCGACCGTCCCGCCGACGCTCGAGCCGGAGCAGGCGAAGAAGCTCGAGCAGGCACTCGACAGCGATCTCGATGCGCCGGCGATCCGCCGGCAGCTCGAGCGTCAGTTGATCGATACGGAAGCGTCGGCCTGAAGAAAGTGTTCGATCTCGCCAAGCACGCGATCGGGCTGTTCGCGGTGCGGGACGTGTCCGCATCCGTCGAGCACCCTGGCGCGCGACCGACCGCCGGCGAGCCGGGCGATCCGCTCAGGGTGCGCGGACGATCCGAACTCGTCGAGCTCGCCGTGGAGGGCGAGGATCGGGCAGGTCGTGGCGCGAAGGTCGGCGTCGAAATTCCAGGAGGCGAACTCCGGGGCGAGCCAGGTGTCGATCCAGGCGCTGAGGACCCAGCGGGCCTTGTCGCCGTGGTAGCGGACGAGGCGCTCGACCTGTCCGGGCCGGGTGAAGTCCAGCTGGGCGGCGCGGATCCCTTCGAGCGTGCGGTCCTCGACGAACGCCTGCGCGGATTCGGTGATCGCGGCGTCGCAGGCATCGGCGAAGCGGGCGGCCGCGGCGATCGCCATCGACCCGCCGACGCTGTGGCCGAACGGGATCATCCGTCGGATGCCGAGCGCGTCGCGAAGAAAAGAAACGGACGTTTTCGGCTCATCGTGCGTAAAGGTGATCGGGAGACGTCCGGGATGCGGATCGGAGCGGCCGAAGCCGAGCCGGTCGTAGGCGACGACGTCGAGTCCCGTGGCTTCAGCGAGTCGCGCCGGAAAGTCGCGCCAGAGGTCGACGCAGCCGAGCGAATCGTGGAAGAGCAGAAAGGTCGGTCGAAGCGCTTTCGTTGAAGTGGTTGGTCGCCAGCTTCTGGCGAAGAGTTTTCCGGCGGGCGAGCTGATCCAGTGCTCTGCGGTAGCGACAGTCATTTGATGGGAAAATGCGGCTCGAAAACGGATTTTCTCCCATGAAATTATCGCAGGCCTGTCTCGCCAACTGGGCGGTAACCGGCTAAATTGTGTCGTGTAACTGCAAGCTCCTTATCCTTTTGCCCAATTGACCCATGGACGGCTCTACCGCCCAGACGCTCTATCGTGAAGAGAAGGCTCGCGCGATGCAGGAGCGGCGCATCTCGCATGCGCAGCTCATGGCCGAGGCGAAGGAAGCGTTCGCTAAGATGTTGGCAGATGCGCAGTTAGCTCGTAAGGGCGGACGCCCGAAGAGCAACCCGAACGCCCCCAGCGCGGCCCGTCCGGCGGCATCCGCGGCGAAGCCTGCCGCCCCGGTGAAGGCCGCTCCGGCAGCCCCGCCGGCCAAAAAGGCAGCGCCCGTCAAGGCAGCGAAGCCCGCTGTCGCGCCTGCTGCAGCTTCTGCGGCTGCGGCCGCGCCTGCTGCGAAGGCTGCTCCGGCCGCGAAGAAGGCCGCTGTGGCGAAGAAGGTCGCGTCACCGAAGGCGCCGTCGACGAAGGTTCGCGTCACGTCGAAGCGGGCCCAGCCGGTGAAGGCCGCGAAGAAGGTTGCCGCGAAGAAGGCCGCTCCGGTTCGCGCCGCGAAGCCGGCCGCTCGCACGAAGTCGGCGAAGAAGCGCTAGTTTTTTCGGCCGATGCGCGTTCATCGCGTAGTCATCGGCCTCATTGCGGGACTCCCACTCGGACGCGCGATGGGCGCGTCACACAGCGCCGCCGCGCTTCGTTTTGCCGACTTCCTGCAACCCGTGGGGCAGCTCTGGGTCAATGCGATCCGGATGACGATCGTGCCCCTCGTCGTCTCGCTCCTCTTCGTCGGCGTTGCCGCGCGCGAGGAGCAGGACGAGCTCGGCCGAGTCGCCGTCGTCACGATCGCGACGTTCGTGGTGCTCCTGTTGTTCGCCGCGGTCGTGGCGCTGCTGATCGTCCCGTCGCTGATCGCCGACATGAAGCTGTCGACGGAGACCGCTGCGGCGCTGCGCGCGAGCGCACAGACGGGCGCGGTCCAGACGACCGAGCGCGCCGCGCAGCTCCCCGGGTTCGCGAGCTGGGTGACGAGCCTCGTTCCGGCAAACGTCATCAAGGCGATCGCCGACGGCGCGATGCTGCCGGTGATCGTGTTCACTGTCGTGTTTGCGCTGGCCGCGCGACGGATCGACGCATCGCTACGCGCGAGTCTCGTCGCATTCTTCAGCGCCGTGGCGAGCGCGACGACGACGATCGTCGACTGGATCATCGCCGCGGCGCCGATCGGCGTGTTCGCGCTGATCACGGCCGCGGCCGCGCACGCGGGCATCGCGCTCGCCGGGGCGACGGCGTATTACGTCGTGGCGATCTCGGCCGCGCTCGTCCTGTTCGCCTTCCTCACCTATCCGATCGCGGCGTTCGCGGGCGGCATCCCGCTCGGCTGGTTCGTGCGCGGCGTGCTGCCCGCACAGATCGTCGCGCTCAGCTCGAGCTCGTCGCTCGCGTCGCTGCCGGCGCTCGTCGAAGGAGGACGCGCGCTCGGCATGCCGGTGAAGATCACCGGCTTCGTGCTGCCGTTCTCGGTGTCGACGTTCAAGGCGGCGACGCCGATCACCTGGCTCACGGGGACGCTTTTCCTCGCGAAGCTGTATGGTGTGCCGATGACGACCACCGCGATGGTGACGATCGCGCTGACCGCGGTCGCGCTGAGCTTCACGACGCCCGGAGTGCCGCAGGGCGCGCAGCTCATGCTTGCGCCGATGCTCGTCTCGTACGGGATTCCTCCCGAGGGGATCGCGCTGCTGATTGCCGCCGATACGATCCCCGATCTCTTCGGCACGATGGCGAACGTGACGACCGATCTCGTCGCGGCGAGCGTCGTGTCGCGCCACGGACTCTCTCACAGCACGGAGCCGGAGTGAAAGCGTTGTCGCTGCTCGTCGCGGTCGGTCTGATCGCGGCGTGTTCGTCGCCGAAACAGGAAGCACCGAAGAAGGATTCGGCGGGCGCGCCCGTCATGCTCGGCGCGGCTCCCGGCGCGCCCGGCTGTCCGGCGACGGGGCTCTGGGCGAAGTGCTCGGTGCTCTACCGGTTGGAGCGCGCGGGCATCGCGCCCCATCCCGACTCGGCGGAGAAGCCGGAGGAGAAGGCATTGCGCGGCGAGGCATTCGTCGTGAAGTTCGGCGCGAATGCGCGGCTCGAGGTGTTTCTCTACCCCGACAGCACCGCACGCATCGCCGACGCGTCGACGAGCTTCGTGCGATCGAGCTTCTTCGCGTCGGCACCGCAAACGATCAACCGCGAGCGAACCTTGATCGAGAACGCGAACCTCGTGGCGCTGCTGACGAGCCTCAACGACAAGCTGCGCGAGCGCGTGTCCGATGCGCTCACCGCGGGCGCGCCCCAACCGTCGGCGGCGAAGTGACGCGCGCGCGCACGCTGGCCGTGCTCGGCATCGTCTACGCGGGCGTCGCGTCCGCGGCCTGCGCGGGGCTCGCCCATCGCGGGAGCGCCGTCGATCTGAACGTCGCGTCGCCGGACAGCTTTCTCGTGCGCTTCGAGACGAGCCGCGGGCCGGTGGACGTGATGGCGCGGAAGAGCTGGGCGCCGAACGGCGTCGATCGCTTCTACACGCTCGTGCAGAGCCGCTACTACGACGGCGCGCGCTTCTTTCGCGTCGTGAAAGGGTTCGTCGCGCAGTTCGGGCTCGCCGGCACGCCGAGCGTGACGCAGGCGTGGCGCGGACGCGCGATCGCCGACGAGCCGGTGAAGCACAGCAACACGCGCGGCACGATCGCGTACGCGCGCGGCGGGCCGGGAACGCGGACGACGCAGCTGTTCTTCAACCTCGTCGACAACGCGCGGCTCGACACGGCGAACACCTTCGGCTTTCCACCGATCGCCGAGGTCGTGAGCGGGATGAGCGCGGTCGATTCGCTGTACAGCGGCTACGGCAATGCGGCGTCGTTCGCGCGGCCGGTCGCGACGGCGACCGGTCCGCAGCAGGACTCGATCACGATCATGGGCAATGCCTATCTCGCGCGCGGCTGGCCGAAGCTGGACTACGTGAAGACGGCGCGCGTCGTGAGGGAGTGGCGGCGGTGACCGCGATCGAGACGCGCAGCGCCGACCTGAAGAAAGAGCTCGGCCTGCGCGATCTCGTGTTACAACAAATCGTGTACGTGGTAGGAACGATCTGGGTCGGCACGGCCGCGAAGCTCGGCGCCCAGCATCTGATCTTCTGGATCGCGGCGATCCTGCTGTTCTATCTGCCGCAGGCCGCGGTGGTCATCGACCTCACGCGCCGCATGCCGCTCGAGGGCGGCCTCTATCAATGGGCGCGGCTCGGCATCAACGAGCTCACCGGATTCATGGTCGCGTGGAATCTCTGGATCTACGCGGTGGTGCTGATCGCGACGATCGGACTCGTCGTCGGGACGAACCTCTCGTACGTCGTCGGCGCGGGCGGCGAATGGCTGGCCCGCAACAAGCTCTTTCTCACGGCGCTCAACTGCGTGCTCATCGCCGCGTTGATGGCGATGGCCGTGCGCGGGCTCGCGGTGAGCAAATGGCTGCACAACCTCGGGGCCGTCGGCGTGATGTCGGCGTTCGCGGTGATGATCGTGCTGCCGTTCGTGCACGCGGCGCGGGGAACGCTGTCGCCGGAGCGGCATCCATTCGCGGTGGCCATGCCGGCGTTCTCGCTCCTCAGCCTCAACATCTTCGGCAAGATGGCGATGGGAGCGCTGAGCGGCTTCGAGTACGTCGCGGTGCTCGCGGGTGAGACGAAGGACGCCGCGCGGTCGATCGCGAAGGCGACGCTCATCGCGGCGCCGCTGATCGCGCTGATGTTCATCCTCGGGACGAGTGCCGTGCTGGCGTTCATCCCGCCGGAGCGGATCAACCTCATCGGACCAATTCCGCAGGTGTTGCGCGTGGGATTCGGCGCGAGTGGACTCGGCACGATCGCCGCCGGCGCGGCGATCCTGCTCATCACTGCGCGCACCGTCGCGAACACGAGCATCGCGCTCACCGCGACGTCGCGGATGCCGATGGTCGCGGGCTGGGACGACCTGCTGCCGCGGTGGTTCACCGTGCTGCACACGCGGCATCGCACGCCAGTCAACGCGATCCTCTTCGTCGGACTGGTCGCGCTCGCGTTCGGCGCCGCAGGAATCGCGGGCGTCGGCGAGCAGGAAGCGTTTCAGCTGCTCGAGAACGCGTCGGGGATCTTCTATGGGCTCACGTATCTCGTGATGTTTGCGATCCCGCTCGTCGGTCTGCGCAACGCCGAGGAGCGGCCAGCGAGGTGGCTGCGACTGGCGGCGCTGTCGGGGTTCGCCGTGACGCTGCTCTACGTCATCCTTTCGGTATTCCCGATCATCGACGTGGCGAGCTGGGCCACGTTCGCGGTGAAGATCTCGTCGGTCGTGGTCGGCTTGAATCTGGTCGGCGCGGCCCTCGTTTACGCCTCGCGGCGCAGACAGGCGGCCGTCCCCGCCTGAGACATTGACGCCGCCCCGGCGGCGCGGTCAGTTAGCGGAAGAGCAGCAAGCATTCGAGCCTAGTCCCTTTGACCGGGAGACGCATGGCTGCACCGCTTCCTGTGCTTCACCGTGGGTTTGGTGAGACGCTCCGTCGTGACGCGTGGTGGGCTCAGCCCCTCGTCACGTTCGTGATCCTGGCGTCGTTCGTGGGTTACGCCACATGGGCGGCTTTCCAGAACGCTCATTACACCTACGGCCCGTATCTCTCGCCATTCTACTCGCCGGAGCTGTTCGGCGACTCGCCACACGCATGGTTCGGCGCGAAGCCGGCGCGATGGCCGTCGATCCTGCCGTTCTCTCCCGCGCTGTTGATTCTGCCGTTTCCCGGACTGTTCCGGTTCACCTGCTATTACTATCGCGGCGCGTACTACAAGGCCTTCTGGGCCGATCCGCCGAACTGCGCCGTCGGTGAGCCGCGCAACTCGTATCTCGGCGAGCGGTACTTCCCGCTGATCCTTCAGAACGTCCATCGCTACTTCCTGTACGTTGCCGTGCTGTTCCTGTTCTTCCTCGGGCACGACGTGTGGAAGGCGCTGTGGTTCGACGACGGCGCGGGCGGAGTGCGCTTCGGGATCGGCGTCGGGACGATCGTGCTCGCCGTGAACACGACGCTGCTCGCCTGCTACACGCTCGGCTGCCACTCGATGCGGCACATCGTCGGCGGGTTCCTCGATCAGCTGTCGCGGCACCCGGTGCGGAAGAAGGCGTACGACTGCTCGAGCTGCCTCAATCGCTGGCACATGAAGTGGGCGTGGATGTCGCTGTTCGGCGTCGCGTTCGCGGATCTCTACGTCCGCCTGTGCGCGATGGGGATCTGGCACGACTGGAGGATCCTCTGATGAGCATGGAATTCACGGAGCACGAATACGACGTGCTCGTAATCGGGGCGGGCGGCGCCGGATTGCGGGCAGCGATCGAAGCGGCGTCGCACGGCGTGAGCGTGGGACTCGTGTGCAAGTCCCTGCTCGGCAAGGCGCACACGGTGATGGCGGAAGGGGGCATGGCCGCGGCGATGGGGAACGTCGACGACCGCGACAACTGGCGCGTGCACTTTGCCGACACGATGCGCGGCGGGCAGTACGTCAACAACTGGCGGATGGCCGAGCTGCACGCGAAGGAAGCGCCGGACCGCGTGAAGGAGCTCGAGGCATGGGGCGCGGTGTTCGATCGCACGCCGGACGGGCGCATCCTCCAGCGCAACTTCGGCGGGCATCGGTATCCGCGGCTCGCGCACGTCGGCGATCGCACGGGGCTCGAGCTCATTCGCACCCTCCAGGATCACGGCATCCATGCGGGCGTCGACGTACACATGGAAGTCACGGTCCACACGCTCCTCAAGGACGGCGACCGCGTCTGCGGCGCGCTCGCCTACGAGCGCGAGCGCGGACGGTTCCGCGTCTTCAAGTCGAAGGCGGTGGTGATCGCCACGGGCGGTATCGGCCGCGCGTTCAAGATCACGTCGAACAGCTGGGAGTACACCGGCGACGGGCAGTCGCTCGCCTATCACGCCGGCGCGGTGCTCCAAGACATGGAGTTCGTGCAGTTCCATCCGACGGGGATGATCTGGCCGCCGAGCGTGCGCGGGATCCTCGTGACGGAGGGCGTGCGCGGCGAAGGCGGCGTGTTGAAGAACCGCGAGGGCCAGCGGTTCATGTTCGAGAACATCCCGGACAACTACAAGGCGCAGACGGCGGACAATCCCGAGGAGGGCTGGCGCTACACGCAGGGCGACAAGAATGCGCGGCGCCCGCCCGAGCTGCTGACGCGCGATCACGTCGCGCGGATGATCGTGCGCGAGGTGCGCGAGGGACGCGGCTCGCCGCACGGCGGCGTGTTCCTCGACATCGCGTGGATCAAGGAGAAGATC
Source organism: uncultured Gemmatimonadaceae bacterium (assembly GCA_966111935.1). GTDB lineage: Bacteria > Gemmatimonadota > Gemmatimonadetes > Gemmatimonadales > Gemmatimonadaceae > JAQBQB01. The sequence continues at coordinate 1,583 of CBHWBX010000057.1, read as the reverse complement.
CCGAACGCGGAAGCGCACATCAAGCGCAAGCTGCCGAGCATGTACCACCAGTTCACGCAGCTCGCCGGGATCGACATCACGCGCGAGGCGATGGAGATCGGTCCGACGACGCACTACATCATGGGTGGTGTGCGGGTCGACGGCGACACGCAGATGTCGAACGTGCCCGGTCTCTTCGCCTGCGGCGAGTGCGCGGCCGGATTGCACGGCGCGAATCGGCTCGGCGGCAACTCGCTGTCCGATCTGATCGTGTTCGGGAAGCGCGCCGGCGAGTATGCGGCGAAGTTCGCGCGTGAGAACGGCGCGGTGACGATGGACGCCGCGCAGGTGAATGCCGCGGCGCACGAAGCCCTCGCGCCCTTCGAGCGCGAGGGAAGCGCCGAAGGGCCGTATCAGGTCCAGGAAGCGCTCCAGGAGACGATGCAGGACAAGGTGAACATCGTGCGCGAGGAAGCGCGCATGACTTCGGCGCTGCGCGACATCGAGGCGCTGAAGGCGCGCGCGGCGCAGGTCGCCGTAAAGGGGAATCGGGAGTACAACCCCGGGTGGCACACGGCGCTCGACCTGAAGAACCTGCTCACGGTGTCGGAGGCGATCACGCGCTGCGCGATCGAGCGGAAGGAGAGCCGCGGCGGACATTTCCGCGACGACTATCCGGACAAGGATCCGGCGTTCGCGACGTTCAATCTCACCGTGCGCAAGGGCGCCGACGGCGCGATGGAGCTGTCGCGCGTGCCGATCCCGCCGATGCCCGAGCAGCTCCAGGCCGTCATCGAGGAGATGAAATGAGCACCACCGTCAGAGAGAATGCGCCGCTGACTGCCTCGGGCTCGGTCGACGCGTTCACGCGCGCACAGGCCGAGCAGGATGCCGCGGCGAAGCACAGCACGCGCACGTTCAGGATCTGGCGCGGCGAGCGCGGCACGGGCGAGTTCGTCGAGTTCAAGCAGGACGTCGTCGAGGGGATGGTCGTGCTCGACGCCGTTCACGAGATCCAGGCGCAGCAGGCGAACGACCTCGCCTGCCGGTGGAACTGCAAGGCGGGGAAGTGCGGGTCGTGCTCGGCGGAGATCAACGGCATGCCGAAGCTGATGTGCATGACGCGGCTCGCCGATCTCGACGCATCGAAGCCGGTGACGATCGAGCCGATGCGCGCCTTCCCGCACGTCCGCGATCTGGTGACGGACGTCTCGTGGAACTTCGAGCAGAAAAAGAAGATCAGGAAGTTCACGCCGCGGCCGCCCGACGCCCCCGACGGGACGTGGCGGATGCAGCAGATGGACATCGATCGCGTGCAGGAGTTCCGCAAATGCATCGAGTGCTTCCTCTGCCAGGACGTCTGCCACGTGCTGCGCGACCACGCCAAGCACGACAGTTTCATCGGGCCGCGCTTCCTGGCGCATACGGCGGCGCTGGAGATGCATCCGCTCGACACGGCGGACCGCGTGCCGGAGCTGCGCGAGGCGCATGGCATCGGCTACTGCAACATCACCAAGTGCTGCACGAAGGTCTGTCCGGAGCACATCACGATCACCGACAACGCGATCATCCCGCTCAAGGAGCGCGTGGTCGACGAGTTCTTC
>CBHWBX010000056.1:0-14600 GCA_966111935.1 uncultured Gemmatimonadaceae bacterium | reverse complement strand
CGGTCTCGTCGGCCTGATGCTCCTCGGCTTCGTCTATTTCGCCCCGTTCACGTTCTATCTCCCGGTGAGCCCGGCGGCGTTCGACGCGCGCTTCACCGTGCTCCATCCCTTCTGAGTCAGTCGGCGCGCATCGCGATCACGGGATCGACGCGCATCGCGCGCCGCATCGGGAGCAGGCAGGCGAGCAGCGAGACGGCGAGCAGCAGCACGCCCGTGGCGAGATAGGATACCGGATCGGTCGCCGTAACGCCGAACAGCGCGCTGCGAATCAGGCGTGTTCCCCAGATCGCCACCGTGAGCCCGATCGCCAGCCCGATCATCGAGAGCACGAGGCCGCGCGCCGCGATCGCTCGCGCAACGTTCGACGGCGACGCACCGAGCGCGATCCGAATGCCGATCTCGCGCGTCCGCTGCGTGACGACGTACGAGATCACGCCGTAAAGGCCGACGGCCGACAGCACCACGGCGAGCGTCGCGAAGGCGGCGAGCAGCAGCATCGTGAAGCGCTGCGGCCCGATCGACTTTGCGAGGTCGGACTCCACCGTGCTCACCGGCGGCGGAATGAAGCGCGGATCGAGCTCGGTCACGATGTGCCGGAGCGACGTCGTCGGATCGACGCCCGCCTTCGCCCGCACGGCGACGCTGAGGCGCGTCTGGCCGTCCTTCGGATCGATCGGGTTGTAGATCAGCGCGTCAAAGTGATCGGCCAGCGAGCCGCTCTGGACGTCATCAGCGACGCCGATCACGGTCATCCATCCCTCGTCGGGCGCCGACTTCGGCCCGGCCCACCGGATGCGGTGGCCGACCGCCGATCCGGTCGGCCAGTGCTTCCTGGCGAACGCCCGGCTGACGATGACATCCGACCGCGCGACCGACGATTCGGTGAACGACGATCCCTCGAGGCGCAGGCCGAGCGTCGAGAAGAAGTTCGGCGCGACGAAGTTCATCAGGATCGCCGACGGCGGCTGGAGCTCCTCGCCCTCGACCTGGAGGCCGGCCATCATGAAGCCGCCGATCCCCGGCGGGGTTGCCCCGCCGAACGACACCGCTTCGACGCCGGGGATCGTACGCGCACGCTCGACGACGCGATCGACGAACTGGTGTTGCTCGGCGGCGCTCGGATAGCGATTGCGCGGCAGCTGCAGCGACATCGTGTACAGGTTCTTCGTGTCGAAGCCCGGATCGACGTGCTGGAGCTTGCTCACGCTCCGCACGAGCAGGGTCGCACCGACGAGGAGCATCGCGGATACGGCCATCTCGGTCACGACGAGCAGCGAGCGCAGACGGTGTGAGCGCGGCGCCGCCGAGCTCCCGGTCGACGTCGAACGAAGAGAATCGGCTGTCGTCCGCCGCAGCGTGTGCAGCGCCGCCGTCATCCCGAAGAGAAGTCCGGCGATCGTCGAGGCGAGAAGGGCCACCGTCAGCGCCTGTCCATCGAGCCGGGCGGAATCGAGCGCGACGAGCGATGCCGGGCGGAGCGCCATGAGGCCATGAATGCCGGCGTACGCGACGAGCACGCCGCCCGCGCACCCGACGAACGCGAGCAGAAGGCTCTCGGTCAGGAGCTGCCGCGTGAGTCGTCCGCGGCCGGCGCCGAGCGCCGCGCGAATCGCCAGCTCACGCTCGCGCGTCGCGCCCCGCGCGAGCAGCAGGTGCGCCACGTTCGCGCACGCGACGAGCAGCAGCAGCGCCACGGCGCCCGAGAGGAGAAAGAGCGACGTCTTGAAGCTGACGAAATCGCCGGGCCTGACGAGGCGGAGCACGAATTTGCTCGTCGAGAGCAGGTGCTCGAGCTTCGCCTGCGAGAGGATCCGATTCAGCTCGGCCGTCGCGTCGTCGATCGAGACGCCGGGGCGCAGGCGCGCGACGTACAAGCCACGCGCGATGCTCGAGTCCTTCACGGCGGGGAGCCAGACGTCCGTTGGAATCGCTTCACTCATCGGCCCGCGCAGCGCGCTCGGTGCGACGCCGACGATCGTGACCGGCTTGTCGTCGAGCGTGATTTGCTGGCCGAGCACGCGCGGATCGCTCGCGTAGCTCTGCCGCCAGAGCCGTTCGCTAATGATCGCCACGCGCGGGCCGTTCGGCACCATCTCTTCCGGGCCCAACGACCGCCCCGCCCGCCGGCCCAGCCCCGTGAACGCCAAGCAGGTGGGAGCTATCCGTGCGGCGCCCTGCTTCGCCGGATCCCCGCGGCCGGTCATCGTCACATCTTCGGTGCCGTAGCTCTCGATCGCCTCGAGCGTCCGCGACGACTTCTGCCACGCCTGGACCATGTCCTCGTCGGGCCCGATCATCACCGAGGTCTTCGGATCGACGCGCCAGAGCATCACGACGCGATCGGCGTCGCGATAGGGCAGGGGATTGAGCACCGTGCTGTCGACGACGCTGAACATCGCCGTGCTCGCCCCGATGCCGAGCGCCATCGTCAGGAGCGCGACGACCGTCCAGCCGCGATGCCGGGCGAGCGTGCGCAGGGCGTACCGAACGTCTTGCACGAGAGCGTCGAAGGTCTGGGCGCGTTGCATGCGGCGTTGTCTCCGGTGTCCGATCGTGCGGCAGGCGGCGCGGGCTCGCGCCAGATCGCCCACGCGCCGCATCGCTGCGGCGTAGGCGTCGTCTTCGGTCATTCCGCGCTCCATGTTCTCGCGGGCGCGCATCTCGACATGGAACGCCAGCTCGTCGTCCACGTCTTCCTCGACGCGGACGCCCCAGAAGCGCAGGTAGCGGCGCCAGCTCGGATTCATGACGCCGCGGGCGCGGTCTCGAGGACCCGGGTCACGGCACCGGCGAAGCGGGCCCAGTATTCGTGCGACGTGCGCAGCTGCTTCTTTCCGGCGGTGGTGAGCCGGTAGAACTTGGCGCGGCGGTTGTGCTCGGTCAGCCCCCACTCGGCGACGATCAGCCCCCGTTCCTCGAGGCGGTGGAGCGCGGGATACAGCGATCCCTCCTCCACCGACAGCGTGTCGTCCGTGCACTGCTCGATCCACCGCGCGATCCCATAGCCGTGGGTCGGTCCCCACGACAGCGTCTTCAGGATCATCAGGTCGAGCGTGCCTTTCAGGAAGTCGATCGTCGGTTCCGGCATCGTATTCCCCAAGAAGTCCTAGGTATCATACCTAGATGTTCTTGGGGAGGGCAACGGCCGAACGCCTTATCTTTCCCCCATGGACAAGGAGCAGCGTCTCATCCAGTGGCTGCGCGACCGCGGACGGGTCGCGATCGGGTATTCGGGCGGCGTGGACTCGGCGTATCTGGCCGCGGTGGCCGTCGACGCCCTCGGCGCCGATAACGTCCTCGCGATCACCGGACGGAGCGCGTCCTATCCGGCGAGTCAGTGGGAGGCCGCGCGCAACGTCGCGACGGCCATCGGCCTCGTCGTCCAGGAGGTCGACACCGACGAGCTGAACGATCCGCGCTACGCCGCCAATCCGAACAACCGCTGCTACTTCTGCAAGACCGAGCTCTGGACCCGCCTCGCTCCCGTGGCCCGCGACCGCGGCTTCGAGACCGTCTGCGACGGCACCAATGCCGACGATCTCCGGGATTATCGCCCCGGCGCCCAGGCGGCGAAGGAGCATGGCATCCGCTCGCCGCTCGCCGAGCTCGAGCTGACGAAGCAGGACATTAGAGAATACTCACGAGCGCGCGGCCTCCCGACCTGGCAGCAGCCGTCGTCGCCCTGCCTGTCGTCGCGCATTCCGTACGGCACGCCGGTGACGGTCGCGCGCCTCGCCCAGGTCGAGGCGGCGGAGAATGCGCTGCGCGCCGCCGGCGTTCGCGGCGACCTGCGCGTGCGGCACTTCGGCGACCTGGCCCGCGTGGAGCTCGGCGCCGAGGAGCTCGCGCGCTGCGCGACGCCCGAGCATCGCTCCCGGCTGGAGGCCGCGGTGCGCGGAGCCGGCTACGCGCAGGTCGAGATCGACCCGCGCGGCTTCCGCTCCGGCGCGCTCAACGAAGGGCTCGCGCAGCTCACGCGCCGCGCCTGATCCCGCGAACGGTGCGGCTCTTCCTCGCGATCAACCTGCCGCGCCACGTTCGGCTCGAGATTGTTGCCGCGACGTCGGCGCTGCGCGAGTCCGCTCCCGAGCTGTCCTGGGTCACGGAGCCCCGGCTCCATCTCACCCTCAAATTCCTCGGCGACGTCGCCGAGGACCGTGTCGCCGACATCTCCGCCGTCGTCTCGACGGCCGCGGGTCGCCATCGGGAGCTGCTCGTCGCCCTTGGCGGAATCGGCGCCTTCCCGAACTTTCGGCGGGCTCGCGTCGTATGGATGGGCGTGGCCAATGACCCGCGCCTGGAGCTGCTGCATCACGACATCGAGCTGGCCTGCGAATCGCTTGGATTCGAGGTCGAGGGACGGCCGTTCCGTCCCCACCTCACGCTGGCTCGCGTCAAGCATCCGCTGTCCGAGGATCGACTGCGGACGCTGTCGCGGCTCGCGAAACGTGTCGACTACCGCGACGATTGCATCGTGCGGTCGGTGGACCTCATGAGCAGTGAACTCTCACCATCGGGGCCGACCTATCGCACGCTGGTGTCGGCCGCACTCCGGAGTACCTGAGCGCATGGGCTGTCTCGTACGTCTTGGATGTCTCGCCATTCTGTTGTGCGCCGCGGTCATCGGCTGGTTCACGCGCGACCGCTGGATGCCCGAACGCTTTCGCAACGTGCTCTCGCCGCCGGCCAAGGTGGCGACCTGGCAGCCGCTGACCGATTCCGGCGCCGAACACACCCGTGCCGCCCTGGCGAAGCTCAGCCAGCCGAGCGGTCCGGTGTTCGAGACCCTTTCGGGCGCCGATGTCGCGTCGTTCGCCTTCCGGGAGCTTTCGAAGCAGCTTCCCGAGGCCGACAGCATGGCCGTCCTCGTCGAGGGCGAGCGCATCTCGATGCGCGCGATCGTGAAGACCTCGGACATTCGCGGCCTCGGCACCGTCGGGTCGATGCTCGGCGACCGCGAGCACGTCCAGCTGACCGGTACGATGCGGGTCGTCAAACCGGGGCTCGCCGAGTTCCAGGTCCAGGACGCGAAGATCCGCGGGCTCAGCCTGCCGCACGGCATGATCGGCACCCTGATCGGCCGCTTCCAGAAGGGGCCGCGCAAAGAAGGCGTAGATGCCGACGCGCTCCCGTTGCCACTCCCACCCTATGTGGGCGACATTCGTGTGGCGAACGGGAAGATCACGCTTTATAAGAATATTCGATAATGCGGCGCATTCTCATCATCGACGACGAGCAGGGGATTCGCGCCGCCCTCGGCCAGCTTCTCGAGTTCGAGGGCTACGAGGTCCGCGCGGTCGGCAACGCCGTCGACGGGATCAACGAATATCAGAAGGCCCGCCCCGACCTCGTCTTCCTCGACGTGAAGATGGCCGGCATCGACGGCATCGAGGCGCTCAAGAAGATCAAGGAAGCCGATCCGAGCGCGATCGTCGTCATGATCAGCGGCCACGCGACGATCCAGACGGCCGTCGAAGCGACGCAACTCGGTGCGTACGACATCCTCGAGAAGCCGCTCGACACCGATCGCATCCTCGTCACGCTCCGCAACGCGCTCGCGCACCTCGATCTCCACGCCGAGAACGCACGGCTCAAGGAGACGATCCAGTCGCGCTACGAGATCGTCGGCAAGTCGTACGGCATTCGTGCCGTGATCGACAAGATCGAGCGCGTCGCGAAGACGCCGGCCCGTGTGCTCATCACCGGCGAGAACGGCACCGGCAAGGAGCTCGTCGCCCGCGCCATCCATCAGCAGTCCACGCGCGCCGACGGTCCGTTCGTCGAAGTGAACTGCGCGGCGATCCCGAGTGAGCTCATCGAGAGTGAGCTGTTCGGCCATGTGAAAGGCTCGTTCACCGGCGCGGTCGCCGATCGCGCCGGCAAGTTCGAGCAGGCGCACGGCGGCACGCTCTTCCTCGACGAGGTCGGGGACATGAGCCTCGCCGCGCAGGCGAAGGTGCTGCGGGTCCTCCAGGACGGCGTCGTCACGCGCATCGGCGGCGGCAAGCCGGTGGAGGTCGACGTCCGCGTCCTCGCCGCGACGAACAAGAATCTCGAGACGGAGATCGCCGAGGGCCGCTTCCGCGAGGATCTCTTCTATCGCCTCAACGTCGTGCCGATTCACGTGCCGCCGCTCCGCGAGCGCCGCGAGGACATCCCGTCGCTGATCGCGCATTTCGTCAACGTGCTCACGAGCCGGGAAGGCGTCGCCCCGCGCGCCGTCGCCCCGGAGGCGGTCGAGCGTCTCGCCCAGCTCGACTGGCCGGGCAACGTGCGCGAGCTGCGCAACACGATCGAGCGGCTGCTCATCCTGTCGTCCGGTCCGCGGATCACCGCGGAGGACATCGCACGTCTCGTCGGCCGCCGCGACCCGGAACAGGCGGGACTCGGCTCGCTGCTCGAGTGCAAGACGTTCGAGGAATTTAAACACGCCGCCGAGCGCGCGTTCCTGCTCGCCAAGCTGCGCGAGTTCGACTGGAACGTGTCGGAGACCGCGCGTGCGCTCGACATGCCGCGTTCGAATTTGTATAAGAAGATCGAGCGCTATGGGCTGACCCGGGAGACTGTCGCCTAATGGCCGGCGATCGCGATTGGGACAAGGAGCTGGCGAAGATCGACAAGCAGCTCGGCTCCTTGTCGGACGACGAGCTGCTCGGACCGAAGACGCCGGCGCCGACCGGGAAACAGCTGCCGGCGGGAAAGGCATCGACGCCTGCGAAAGCGCCTGCTGGTGAGCGCGAAACAAAGTCCTGGGCCGTCTACGCCCGCCTGACGATCAGCGTCGCCCTCGGTGTGGCGATGGTCGTGTGGCCTTATCCTTCGCGGTGCGGGCCCTGGCTCGCGGCGTATCTCGCCGCCGTGGTCGTGGTCATCGTGAGCGGCGTCTGGAGCGCGATCTGGACCTGGCGCCACCGGGCCAGTCATGCGCACACTCTTTCGCTGCTGTTGATATTGTGGGGACTCGTCCTCGGCTCCATGGAAGTTCTGCCGCGGATCGGGTATGCAAAGCCGGACCTGAGACATCCTGCCCAGTGGGCCTGCCAGTGACACCACTCATCACGACATGAAAACCTTCAAGAATTTCATCGGCGGCGATTGGGTGCCGCCCATCGGCGGCGAGTATTTCGAGAATCAGAATCCGGCCGACATCGGTGATACGATCGGCCGCTTCCCGCTCTCGAGCGCGGCCGATGTCGAGCGCGCCGTCGAGTCGGCGAAGCGCGGCTTCGAGATCTGGCGCGCGACGCCTGCGCCCGCCCGCGGCGACGTGCTGCGCCGCATCGGCGACATCATGACGAAGCGGAAGGAAGAGATCGCCGATCTCATGACGCGCGAGATGGGCAAGCCGCTCACCGAGACGCGCGGCGACGTGCAGGAAGGCATCGACACCGCCTACTACGCGGCCACCGAAGGCCGTCGCCTCTTCGGCCACACCGTGCCGAGCGAGATGCGCAACAAGTGGGCGATGAGCTTCCGTCGTCCAATCGGCGTGTGCGGTATCATCACGCCGTTCAACTTCCCGATGGCCATCCCGACGTGGAAGATGTTCCCGGCGCTCCTCTGCGGAAACGCCTGCATCTTCAAGCCGGCCGAGGACGTGCCGCACACCGGCACCGTGCTCGTCGAGATCATGCTCGAGGCGGGGCTCCCGCCGGAAGTCATCCAGCTCGTGCACGGGCTCGGCGAGTCGGTCGGCGCGGCGATCGTGAATCATCCGGCGATCCCGGTGATCTCGTTCACCGGTTCCACGGAGACGGGACGCATCGTCGGTGAAGTCTGTGGCCGGATGCACAAGCGCCTGTCGCTCGAGATGGGCGGCAAGAACGCGCAGATGGTGTTCGACGACGCCGATCTCGATCTCGCGCTCGAGGGCGTGCTCTGGGGCGCGTTCGGCACCACCGGCCAGCGGTGTACGGCAACGAGCCGTCTGCTCATCCAGGACGGCGTCCACGACGAGCTGCTGACTCGGCTCGTCGATCGCGCGCGCGAGCTCAAGCTCGGCGACGGCCGCAAGAAGGGGACGGACGTCGGTCCGCTCGTCAACGAGGCGTCGCGCGCCAAGGTCGAGAAGTACATCGACATCGGCCAGGAAGACGGGGCCGATCTGCTGCTCGGCGGCAAGCGACCGCAAGGGAAGGGCGTCGACAACGGCTACTTCTTCGAGCCGACGATCTTCGCGCGCGTGCGCGCCGGGATGCGTCTCGAGCAGGAAGAGATCTTTGGTCCCGTTCTTTCAGTAGTGCGATTCAGGACGGTCGACGAAGCGTTCGCGATCAACAACGACGTGAAGTACGGCTTGTCGTCGTCCGTCTACACCCGCGACGTGAACGTGGCGATGCGGGCGATGGTCGAGCTCGACAACGGCATCACGTACATCAACGCGCCGACGATCGGCGCCGAGGCACATCTGCCGGTGGGAGGCGTAAAACAGACGGGGAACGGCCACCGCGAAGGCGGCTGGGAGGTCTACGAGTTCTACTCTGAGACCAAGGTCGGCTACCTCGACTTCTCCGGGGCTTTGCAGCGTGCACAGATCGACAACTACCTCGGGACGCCCGACTAACTAGCCGTATTGCGGTCAAGCAGGTATTACAAGGCAGATGAGCGAAGAAGCGATCACCCCGACCAACGAGCCCGCGGACACCACGCCGCGGTCGATCACGCCTGAACAGCGGATCGAGGCGCTGCGCGAGCTCAACAAGCGCCGCTCGATCTTCGATTTTCTGTGGGAGTGGACGAAGATCTTCGCCGTCTCCGTGCTCCTGTTCGCCGTGATCCGGACCTTCTTCGTCGAAGCGTTCAAGATCCCGAGCGGGAGCATGGAGAACACGCTCCAGGTCGGCGACTTCCTGCTTGTGAACAAACTTGTATACGGCGCCGAGGTGCCGTTTACCCACCGGCGTCTGCCGCGCCTGCGCGAGCCGCGGCGCGGCGACGTCATCGTCTTCGAATATCCCGAAGATCCGACGAAGAACTTCGTGAAGCGCCTCGTCGGGCTGCCCGGGGACACCGTGGAGATGCGCGAGGGAGCGCTCGTTCGAAACGGGACCCGGATCCAGGAACGGTACGTCGAGCACACCGAGCCGGACATCGATCCGTCGCCCGAGGACTTCAGCTGGCAGCGTGGATACATCATCCCGTCCGCCGAGGCCGCGAGCGGCTATCACCCGTCCCGAAACAACTGGGGTCCGTTGGTCGTCCCTAGAGGGAACTACTTCGTCCTGGGCGACAATCGAGATAATTCCCTCGACAGCCGATACTGGGGATTTGTACCCGATTCGCTGGTCAAGGGACGGCCGTTCGTTATTTATTACAGCTACGCACCGGATTCAGTAGACGCTTTCGCCTGGTTGACGCACATCCGCTGGACACGGCTGGGTGAGCGCATCAAATAAATAGCAGCATTGCGGGAGCTGTTTTCGTAGTACAGCAGCACGCACAACGCTCGACCCCGCCCACCCCGGCCCATTCCTCCCTCCGCTGTGCGTATGGCCGCTACCGGCAACAAGAAGTCGTCGTACGAAGAAGGCTCGCTGGATCAGTACCTTCGCGACATCAGTGCGTACCCGCTGATCAATCGTGACGAGGAAGTCCGTCTCGCCCAGGAGATCCGGAAGGGCAACCAGGAATGCCTGGACAAGCTCGTACGCTCGAATCTCCGTTTCGTCGTGTCGGTCGCCAAGAAGTATCAGAACCAGGGCGTCTCGCTCTCCGATCTGATCAACGAGGGCAACCTCGGGCTGATTCGCGCCGCTCACAAATTTGACGAAACGAAGGGGATCAAGTTCATCTCCTACGCCGTCTGGTGGATTCGCCAGGCGATCCTCCAGGCGCTCGCCGAGCAGTCGCGCATCGTGCGCGTCCCGCTCAACCGCGCGGGCACGCTGCACCGGATCGGCAAGCGGGCCAACGCGCTCCTCCAGGAGCTCGGCCGCGACGCGACCCACGCCGAGATCGCGCACGGGATGGACATCAGCGAAGAGGAAGTCGCCAAGACGATGGCGATCTCCCAGACGCACCTCTCCCTCGATGCGCCGCTCACCCCGGGCGAAGACAACAAGCTCCTCGACTATCTTCCGGATACGCTGAATCCGACCCCGGACGAGCAGACTTTCGAAAAGGCGCTCACCGAGTCGATCGAGGAAGCGCTGTCGCACCTGAAGGAGCGCGAGTCGAAGATCCTGCGTCTCTACTTCGGGCTCGACGGCAGCGAGCCGATGACGCTCGAGGAGATCGGGGCGCTGCTTGGTATCACCCGCGAGCGGGTGCGGCAGATCAAGGAGAAGGCGCTGTCGCGGTTGCGGCATGTGTCACGCGCCCGCGCCCTGGAAAGCTACTTGGGCTAGCCGGCCGAAAACCGGTTGAACTCGAAGAAGCGGAATTCACGGAAGGCGCGGAATGAGACTTTGCTCTCTTCCGCGCCTTCCGTGTCTTCCGTGTCTTCGTTTTCTTCAGTTCGGACCTTCACTCCAAGAATCGCTCAATGCCCCAGAACGCATCCTTCGACGTCACCACCGGCGTCGACCTCCAGGAAGTCGACAACGCCGTCAACCAGGCGCAGAAGGAAGTCGCGCAGCGCTACGACTTCAAAGGCTCCAAGGCCACGATCGAGTTCAAGCGCGCCGAGGAGACGATCATCCTCGTCGCCGACAGCGATTTTCAGATGAACGCGCTGTTCGACATCGTCCAGTCGAAGCTCATCAAGCGCGGCGTGCCGGTGAAGAACCTCGACGTCGGCGAGGCCAAGCAGGCCGGCGGTGACACCGTGCGCCAGGAAGTGAAGCTCAAGACCGCGCTCGACTCCGACACCGCGAAGAAGGTCGCCGCGGCGATCAAGGACGCGAAGCTCAAGAAGGTCCAGGCGTCGATCCAGGGCGATCAGGTGCGCGTCACGTCGCCGTCCAAGGACGATCTCCAGGACGCCATCGCACTTCTGCGGAAGGGCGATTTCGGTGTCGAGCTCAAGTTCGGAAATTACCGGTAGCGCCCGGTTCAGGAGTGGGCAGGGACGGGCCTAACCCCTTAGATTTCAAGGGTTATCCTCCGTTCCCTCCTCGCCGCACGCATGAAGGTTTCCGTAATAACTCTCGGTTGCGACAAGAACACCGTCGATAGCGAGCGCTATGTCGCGCAGCTCGCCGACCGCGGGGCCGAATACACGGCCGACATGGCCGACGCCGACGTCATCGTCGTCAACACCTGCGGCTTCATCGACGCCGCGAAGAAAGAGTCGATCGACGCGCTCGTCGAAGCCGGACGCCTCAAGGACGAGGGCAGCTGCAAGGCCGTCGTCGGCGTGGGCTGCATGGTCCAGCGCCACAAGGACGAGCTGGTCGACGCGCTCCCCGAAGTCGATCTCTTCCTCGGCGCATCCGAGGTCGATCGGTTGATTCCCGAGCTCGAGGAGCGCGGTCTCCTCGATGCCGACGACGTCCCGGACGTACACCCCGGCATGCGCATGTTCGCCGGCGGGATCCAGCACGTGCGCTACCTCAAGATCAGCGAAGGGTGTGATCACGGCTGCGCGTTCTGTGCGATCCCGCTCATGCGCGGCAAGCACCGCTCGTTCGCGCTCGACGAGATCGTGCACGAAGCCCAGCTCCTCGAGGCGCAGGGGGCGCGCGAGCTCAATCTCGTCGCCCAGGATCTCGCCCATTACGGGCGCGATCGCCGCGGCGAGGATCTCTCGCTGCCGACGGTGCTCGAGGCGCTCGTGCGCGAGACGACAGTCCCGTGGATCCGGATGCTCTACCTCTACTCGGCCGGCCTCACGCCGCGCCTGCTCGAGCTGATGGCCACGGAGACGCGCATCCTCCCGTATCTCGACATGCCGATCCAGCACGCGTCGGATCCGGTTCTCACGCGCATGCGCCGTCCGGAGCGGCAGGAAACAATTCGTAGCAGAGTGCGAAAAATTCGCGAGGTCGTGCCCGACGTCGCCATCCGCACGACCTGCATCGTCGGGTTCCCCGGCGAGACGGAAGAGGATTTCGAGACGCTCCTCGCCTTCCTCGAGGAGATGCAGTTCGAGCGCGTCGGCGCGTTCACGTATTCGCCGCAGGAAGGCACCCGCGCCGCGGAGCTCGAGGACGACGTTCCGGAGAGCGTGAAGCGGGAGCGCCTCGAGCGGCTCAACGAGACGCAGCGACTGATCACCGCCGAGCGTTACGAGCAGCGCGTCGGCCGCACGGTGCGCGCGCTCGTCGATCGTGTGGACGACGGCATCGTCCAGGCGCGCACGGCCTTCCAGGCCGACGACATCGACGGCGTCACGTACGTCGACGGCGCCGAGGGCGTGGACGGCGTGGTGCCCGGCGCGTTCATCGACGTTCGTCTCGACGAGGTCGTGGACGACGTCGACTTTTCGGCGACGCTCGTGCGCGTGCATTCGGCGCCCGCGCCGGCCGCGAAGCCGCGGCGCGCGCTGCCGGTGATGGGCACGATCGGGAGCTTCGGACGATGACTCGCTCGCACGAGATCATGCAGCGCGCCCAGGAGCTCTTTCCGGGCGGCGTGAGCTCGCCGGTGCGCGCGTTCCGCGGCGTCGGCGGTGAGCCGTTCGTCGTCGAGCGCGGCGCCGGCTCCCGCATCTGGGACGCCGACGGACGCGAGTACATCGACTACGTGCTGTCGTGGGGTCCGCTCATCCTCGGTCACGCGCCGGAGGTCGTGCTCACCGCGCTCGAGGACGTGATGCGCCGCGGCACCAGCTTCGGCATCCCGACGGAGCTCGAGGTCGAGCTGGGCTCGCGGATCGTCGATCGCCTGCCGCACGTCGAGATGCTGCGCTTCGTCTCCAGTGGAACCGAAGCGACCATGAGCGCGATCCGTCTCGCCCGTGCGGCGACGAAGCGCGACGTCATCCTCAAGTTCGACGGCTGCTATCACGGCCACGGCGATTCGTTCCTCGTTCGCGCCGGCTCGGGCGTCGCGACGCTCGGCTTGCCGAACTCGCCGGGCGTGCCGGAGGCGCTGGCGTCGCTCACCGTCGTCGCGCCGTTCAACGATCTCGACGCCGTCGAGAAGTTGATGCGCGCCAACCGCGTCGCCGCGGTGATCATCGAGCCGATCGTCGGCAACGGCGGTTACATCGCTCCCGATCCGGAGTTCCTTCCGGGGCTACGCGCGCTCTGCGACCGCGAAGGCGCCCTGCTCGTGTTCGACGAAGTGATGACCGGCTTCCGCGTCGCCTATCGCGGCGCGGCCGAGCGGTTCAACATCACGCCCGATCTGACGACGCTCGGCAAAGTCATCGGCGGTGGATTGCCGGTGGCGGTGTACGGGGGCCGTCGCGACCTGATGTCGCAGATCGCGCCGTCGGGGAGCGTCTATCAGGCCGGCACGCTCTCCGGCAATCCGCTGGCGATGGCCGCGGGCATCGCGACGCTCGACGCGCTCACGCCGGAAGTGCACGACGCGATCTCCGAGCGGACGTCGCGTCTCGTGGACGGCCTGACCGAGATCGCGGCGCGCCATGGCGTGCCGTTCAGCGCCGACTGCGCCGGCTCGATGTGGGGCTTCTTCTTCCGCGCCGAGCGCGTGCGCAGCTTCGACGACGCGAAGACGTCGGACGTCGACCGATTCAAGCGCTTCTTCCATGCGGCGCTCGACCGCGGGGTGTATCTCGCGCCGTCGGCGTTCGAGGCGGCGTTCATGTCGGCGGCGCACTCGGACCGCGACATCGACGACACGCTCTCGCGTCTCGACGACGCGATGCGGACCGTGGCGTGACGACGCAGCGGCGCCGGTCCAGCATTCTCGCGCTGTCGAGGATCGCCGGGCTGGCGCTGCTGGCGACGTGCACGCGCTGGACTCCGCCGCAACCGGCTGGAATCAACCTCCCGCCGTATACGCCGCGCGATACGTCGGTGCGCGCCTCGCGCCCTCCCGCGCGCAGCGCGCCGCGGACGGCGACCCCGATCGATCCGAACGTCCGCGACGTCGGCGACACGACGATTCGCGTGCTGCTCACGTCGCGCGCGACGACCCTCCAGGTCGCCGGGGCGGGCGTCGTGAACATCACCGACGCGCGCGGTGCGTTCGTAGCGCGCGGGAACAGCGGTGGAAGCTGGCGCGTCGAGCGGTCGGGACGCCGCTTGCGGACGGTTGCGTCGACGGGCGCGACGTCGCCGTGGATCAACGGCACGGTGTACGTGCAGAGCGGCGACGCGGGGCTCCTCAGCGTGACCGGCAAGCCCTATCGCGGCGACCTGCTGCTCTTCGCCAACGACAGCGGCGTGAGCGTCGTCAACGTCGTGCGCATCGATGACTATCTGCGCGGCGTCGTACCGCTCGAGATCGGCACGCGGTCGCTCGGCGACTCCGCGGCGGTGCAGGCGCAGGCCGTGACTGCGCGCAGCTACGCCTACATCCATCTCGTCCCCGAGCGCGCGTGGGACGTCGTCGCGGGGACGCAGGATCAGGTGTATGGAGGCGTCGCCGCCGAAACCGAGGTCGGTTCACAGGCGGTCGAGGCGACGCGCACCCTCGTGCTCAAGTACGGCGGGCGGATCGTCAACGCACCGTATTCGTCGACCTGCGGCGGGGCGACCGCGGCGGCGTCGGAGATCTGGCGCTCGAACGACGAGCCATACCTCCAG
>CBHWBX010000055.1:0-14769 GCA_966111935.1 uncultured Gemmatimonadaceae bacterium | reverse complement strand
GCGCTCCCCGATCCCCGATCCTCGCTCTCGATCCGCGCTCCCCGATCCCCGATCCTCGCTCTCGATCCGCGCTCCCCGATCCCCGATCCTCGCTCTCGATCCGCGCTCCCCGATCCCCGATCCTCGCTCTCGATCCGCGCTCCCCGATCCCCGATCCCACAGCCCCGGCACGCCCGTTGCCGATTCTGCGACGCATGAAGATCAGACTCACCAAGCGCCAGCAGTGGCTCCTCTTCGCCGGTGCCGCCGGCGCTATCATCACGCCGCTCGCCGAACGGGCGATCAGCGCTGCGTGGCGTGAGGCGATGGGCGAGGATCCGCCGGACGACTCGGCCAAGCAGAACGCGAACTGGGGCAAGGCGGTCGCGTGGACCGTCGCGAGTGCCGTCGTCGTCGGGCTCGCGCAGGTCGCGGCGAAGCGGACCGCGGCCGCGGCGTGGGAAGGGCTGCGTGGCGAAGCGCCGCCGCGCCGGCGACCGAAGCGCCGTCGCCGTGCGATCGCTTGAGGCAAACGGTCGAACGGCGGTGTACCATTAGGCATGGACCGCCGGGCCTTCCTCCAACGGCTCTCGCTCGCCGCAAGCGGACTCGTCGCCGCGCCGCTCGTCTCGCGGCTCGCGGCGCAGCCGTCGGCGGCCGAGTTCGTCTTCGCGCGGCTCCGCTACGAATCGGGCGATTGGGACTACAATCCCAAGGTCTGCTCGAACGTCCTCGACGCGGTGATGCAGTACACGTCGATCCCGGTCAATCAGAACGAGGTCGTGATCACCCTCGACTCGATCGAGCTGTCGTCGTATCCGTTCCTCTTCATGACCGGCCACAAGCTCGTGCGGTTCAGCGAGAAGGAACGCCGCGGACTGGTGCGCTTCGTCGAGAACGGCGGGCTGCTCTTCTCCGACGACTGCAACCACGATGTGAACGGTCTGTACGCGAAGTCGTTCGAGGCGGAGATGGCGCGCGCATTCGGACCGAAGGCGCTCGACAAGCTGCCGAACAACCACCGCGTCTATCGCACCTTCTTCAAGTTCGACGGACCGCCGCAGACGAGCCACGAGCTGAACGGGTGGGGGGACAACGTCGTGCACGGATATCTGCGCGGCGTCGAGCGCCACGACCGGCTCGGCGTGGTCTACGCGAATCAGGACTACGGGTGCGAGTGGGACTACTCCTGGCAGAACAAGCGCTTTCGCACGAAGGACAACACGAAGTTCGCGGTCAATCTCGTCGTCTACGCGATGACCTGATGGCGGGGATCGACGCATGAGCGCGATCACCGCATGGGCGGCGCGCCATCAGTCGTTGATCGCCCTGCTCGTCGTCGTGTCGATCGGCACGCTCGTCCTGAGCGCGCTCCTGCTCCCCTGGCTCATCGCGCGCCTGCCGTCGGACTACTTCGCGCGCGATCACACCGGGCCGTTGTTCGAGAAGCATCATCCCGTCGTGCGACTGGTGCTGCTCACGATGAAGAACGTGTTCGGGCTCGTGCTCCTCGTCGTCGGCGTGCTGATGCTCGTGCTGCCGGGGCAAGGGATCCTCACCATCATCGCCGGGCTGGCGATGCTCGACATCCCGGGACGGCACCGCTTCATCCAGCGGCTGGCGTCGAGCGAGACCGTGCTTGCGGGGCTGAACTGGCTGCGCCGCAAGACGGGGCGCGAGGAGTTCGCCTCCGTCCCCGCCGGCGCTAGAAAGTAGGGGCCGACTCCGGCAGCACATCGGCGCGCGGCCGGTCCCACGACGTGAGGTTCGCGGGGCATGCACGCGTCGCCGTGCCGGGCACCACGTGCATCGCCGTGAAGTTTCCGCGCCCACCGCCGAAGCGGGCGTCGGTGATCCAGTCATCGTTCGACAGAATGGGAACGCGGCCGAACTGAAGCCATGCCCTGACCCAGCAATCGCGGCGCGAGGCGTTGTAGAGCATCGCGATCGACTGCACCGCATCACCCGTCAGCGGTGCCTCGCAATATGCGAACAAGCGACCTGGGACGATCGTCAGCGCACCGCGCTTCATCACGATGAAGTTCGCCGAGTCCTCGAGCGTGAGCGCGCTCCAGCAGAGCGGATTCCCCGGACGTGGATTCAGTACCATGTCGATCACCGGCTGCGCGGCCGAGCGCCCGATACGCCGAGACACTTCTGCCCTCGCGATGCGGCTCGCGCCGAACGAGAGCGCGACGAACGCAGCCGCCGCAGCGAGAGACATCCACGCTCGCGCCGCCGCTGGCCGCTGTCGCATCGCGACGACGAGCGACGCCCCGGCGATTGCCAGCGCCGCGACGATCCCGAATTGAATGACGTTCAGCACGGCCGCAGCGACCGGCACGCCGATGAGCAGCGCCGACAGGGCGAGCTTCACGCGATCGCGCCGCGCATTGAGCACGACGGAGACGCCGAGCAGCGTCCACAGCCACGGCTCGGCGATGTACACGGCGTCACCGTAGTACCAGCGTGTGGTGAACGGATAGAAGGGATGAACACCATAGCTGTTCCACGCATCGGCGATGACGTGCGATGCAAGCGCGGCGATCACGAGCATCCAGAATCGTCCGCCGATCCCGGCGAGTGCGCGCCTGATCGGCGGCAGAGCCGCGACGAGCGCGGTCAACAGCGCGAGTCCGGCAATTCCGGCGAGCGTATGCGTGTGCCCGCGATGGTGCAGCAGATATCCGAGCGGCGCCGGCGTGATCGACGTGTAGAGCAGGTCGGCGTCGGGCAGGTTGGCGGCGGCGATGCCAAATCCGTAGAACATGGCACGCTGCCGGTCGGTTGCGCCAATCGGCAGTGCCGCTTCGGCCAGTGTGGCGCCGAGGAGGGAGTGGGTGAGGTTTTCCATTGAGAGGTGTCATCCCGAGCGAAGCGAGGGATCTACAGTCACTGCAGGGAGACCGGCCTCCCACCAGTGACAGTAGATCCCTCGTCGCATTCGCTCCTCGGGATGACAGGCGCTTAGTCGAACGCCGCCCCGACCATGATCTTGCGGATGCACAGCCACGGCGATCCGTGCGAGATCGAGTTCGTCTGCGTCGGCTGGCCCTTCGCGTCGCCGCCGGTGCCGAACTTCTGATACTCCTTCGGCCCGGTGATCCCGTCGAGGTTCCCCCAGAAGTCCGTCGTGATCGCGTTGTACGTCACGTCGGTCACCTGGCGCGTGATCTTGCCGTTCTTGATCTCCCAGAAGATGTGGCCGCCGAACTGGCCGTTGTACCGCTGCTGGTCGATCGAGTAGCTGCCGCGGCCGTCGATCATCACGCCGTTCTTCACGTCGGCGATCAGCTCGTCGCGCGTCGGCGAGTTGGCCGGTCCCGGCTCGAGGTGCACGTTCGGCATGCGCAGGAACGGATAGTCGCGCCACGAGTTCGCGAAGGTGCAGCCGCGGCTGAACTTCTCGCCGACGAGATGCGCGGTCTCGCGGTTCGTCTGGAGGCCGACGAGCACGCCGTCACGCACGATCGGGAACTTCTGCGCCTTCACACCGTCGTCGTCGTAGGCATACGAGCCAAGGCCGTTGTCGGTCTTGTCGGCGGTGATGTTCATCAGCTTCGAGCCGTACTTCAACTTGCCGACGTCGGAGAGCTTCACGAAGCTCGTGCCGGCATAGTTCGCCTCATAGCCGACGATGCGGTCGACTTCCGTCGCGTGCGCGACGATCTCGTGGATCGTCAGCATCGCGTGCGACGGCGACAGGATGAGATCGCGCAGTCCGCTCGAGCCGAGCGGCTTCGCCGTGCACATCTCCACCGCCTCGTGCGCGACGCGCTCGGCGGAGTCGAGGAAATCCGTCTGCTCGGCGATCTCCCAGCCGCCCATCGCCGCGACGCCCGGATAGTTTCGCGTGCGCGTGACGTCGCCGACCTTCGCCGTCACGGTGAGCGTCGGCGTGGTGGTGTAGAGCTCCTGCTCGATGTACGAGCCGATGCTCGACGCGAAGTAGCGCCATTCATAGCCGTGCGTCGCCGTGACGTTCACCGCGGTCACGCCCGCGACGCCCTTCGCCTTGTCGATGATCGCCTGTGCCCACGCCTGCTTGTCCGTCTGCGAGACGGAGAAGGGCGGCTTGGTCATCGGGGTCACGTAGTTCGTGACGTACGTCGGCACCTCGGCGAGCTTGAGGTCGGCCTTCTTCGCGATCGCGCTCGCCTTCGCGACTTCGACGGCGATGCGCGTGATGCGCCGGATCTCGTCTTCCGTGACGATCGGGCTCGACGCGAAGCCCCACACACCGCTGTGGATGACGCGCACGCCGAAGCCGCCCGCCTGACGATTCTCGTCCGTCGGGATCGCGGTGATCTGGTTGCCGCGTCCACCGCGACCGAAGCCGCCGCCGCCACCTCCGCCGCCCGGACCAGCGCCGGCGCCACCGCGGCCACCGCGCCCCGCGCCGCCGCGACCGCCACCATCAGCGGCGAAGTTCACGGTCACGCCGGGCGGGTTCGCCGTCATCGTGAAACGAATGTCGGTGTAGCTCGCGCCGGCAAGCTTGCCTTCGGCGAGCGCGATGTCGGCCAGTCCCTTGAACCGCGACTCGAGGACGCGGCCTTCCGGCGACGTCGCGAGAATGTCCGCCATCAGATCGCGACGATAGAGCGTCGTCATCGCCGCGGTGGCGCCTACGGTCTTGATGAAATTTCTGCGAGAAGTCATTTGAGTGGCCTCTGATTAGACCGCGGGCGAAACGGACGTCATGTAGAACTCCTCGATGCGCACCGGCGGCACGAGCGCCGCGTTGGCCGCGCCGAACGCTTCACCCGTCTCCATCGGCACCGGCTTGCCCACGAGCGAGAGGTTCGCGTAGCCCTGGATCGGCGACATGTTCCAGCGGAAGTTCTGCACCGGTCCGACGATCTCGCCGTTCTCGATCAGGAACAGACCGTCGCGCGTCATGCCGGTGTTCAGCAGCGGAATCTCCTGCGACGGCACGCCGCGGATGTACCAGAACTGCGTCACGAGCAGTCCGCGACGCGTCTGCTTCACCATGTCCTCGATCGACAGATCGCTGCCTTCCATCACGAGCGTCTGATTCGTGTTCGCGCCCTGATTCGGGCCGAAAGCCTTGAGCACGCCCTTCTCGACCCAGGTCACCGGCTTGGCGACGCTGTTGTTCGGCCCGATCGTCGTCTGGCGCAGGGTGTTGTTGCCGATGTCGCTCTTCAGCGTGAACAGATCGCTGAACAGCTTGTCGCCGACCTTCTTTCCGTTCATGTACGAAGCTGGGGAGCCCGGCGCGCCGGCGAACAACCCGCCGCCGCCTCCGCCACCGCCGCCACCACCCGCGGCCCCGGCGCCCTGGGGCGCGACGTCAGGACCGCCGCCGCCGCCGCCGCCGAACCCGCCGTTCGGATTGAAGATGCCCAACAGCAGTGACAGGAATCGCGCGTTCGCGCGCGGCTCCAGAATCACCGTATAGCGCCCCGGCTCGATCGCCTTCGCCTTGCGACTCTTCAGCGCCTTGTTCGCCGCGACCGCGGTGAGCGCCTTCGCGTCCATGTTCGTAATGTCCTTCACGCCCGTCGTGCCGGCCCAACCGGAGCCCGAGCCATCGGGCATGCGGCAGGTGAGCGAGAAGCCCGTGTCCGCGGAGCGATAGTACGCGAACAGTCCCTTCGAGTTCGCGTTGCACGTCGTGACGTCGTTCTTCGGGATGAATCCGGCACCCAGCACGCCCATCTTCTCGGCGAGGTCGATGCTGTCCTTCACCATCCGGCCACGCTCGGCGGGGCCGTAGTTGATCACGCTCGGCAGCGCGCCTTCCACCGGGATGTATTCCTGCGGGCCGAGGAGTGCGGGGAGATTCGGGTTGTCGGTCGCCTTCTGCGCGTCGGCGATCGCTTCGTCGACCATGGCCTTGAGGCCGGCGTCGCTGAAGTCGCGCGTGTTCGCGCTGCCCTGTTTCTGCCCAATGCGCACGGTCGCCGTCATCTGGCGATCGTACTGGACGAGGTTCGTGGTGATCGACGAGTTGGCCCAGCGCGTGCCGGACCGTTCACCGCCGGTGAGGTTCACTTCGACGGCGTCGACGTTCTTGGCCAGGTTGAGGACCTTGTCGACGAGAGCTTTGGCTTCTTCGCGGGTATACATAGGGGGCCGATGCTATGAATGGCGCGCGGGGGTGTCAAGAGAACTTACGCTGCGAGGGGCTGGCTCGCTGGTGGCACGGGGGATCAGGGAGTGAGAACGGCGCGAAATCGTGGACGGCGCGGAATCCCGAACGGCGCGAAGTCCCCTACGGCGCGAAATCCCAGACGGCGCGAAGTCCCGTACAGCGCGAAAAGCGCGAACCTCGGTCGGGCAAACGGCGGCAACGCAAGTCTTGTCATCCCTCGGGGCGCCCGGGATGACGGATCATCTCAGTGCCAAGAGGTCCTTCGCTTCGCTCAGGATGACAAGCGCGCGTACGGAGTGTCGCCGTCCGCGCCGTCCGCGCCTCTCGCGCCGTTCGGGAGTTCGCGCCGTTTGGGAGTTCGCGCCGTTTGGGATTCCGCGCCGTCTGGGATTCCGCGCCGTCAGCTCTTCACCTACCCTCAACGCATCCCGCGCCGGCGACGCAGCCACCACTCGGCCGAGAGCGCGAGGGTAAACGGCAGGACCCACCAGGGAGAGCGCATGGGATGCCGCGTCTCCACTCGCGACGCGAGATGCAACGCCCGCGTGATGCGCGGCGCGAGATCGCCGAGCTGCGACGCCTCGACGATCGTCCCGCCGTGCGCGGCGATCCACTGGGCGAAGAGCGTCGACGGAATTGCGGAGAGCGGAGCACTCCTGTCGACGACGACAGGAACGTCGATCGTGGCGCCGTTCGCGGCGACAGTCAGATGATGCACGCCGGTATCGCGCGGTGCGCGGAGCCGAGCATCGAGCCGGCCGACGCCGCCCGGCCAGCCGGCCACCGGCGAGCCGTCGAGCGCGAGAGAGACGGCGGCGCGCGCCGGCAGATTCCCATTGATCACGAGATTGCGAAGCGCGACGTGAACGTCGACCGGTTCACCGGGACGCACGAGTGACGGCGTCACGCTCGCCATGATCGGCGCGGGGGCCGAGCTCGCGGCGTCGGCGACGATGCTCCGCCAGATGTCCTCGAACGCCGACTCCGACGGATCGCGGAATCGCCAGGCGTCGAGCGCGCCGTTCACGACGAGATGCCCCGCTCCCAGCGGCATCTGCCAGACGAGCGGCCGAGCGTCGTCGCCGGCGATCACGCGCGCGGCCGGCGGCAGTTGCGCGGGCCAGACCATCTCCATCGCCCGCAACGTGCCGCTGTCGCCGTCGACACGACGGATCGTCGTCGGCCGATCGATCGATGCGCCCATCCAGCGCGCGACGCCGGTGAGGCGCGCCGAGGGTGGGGGATCGCGCTGGTCCAGGCCGAGCACCACCGTTCCGCCGCGGCGGCGCATGAACTGCTCGAGTCCGCGAACCTCGTTTTCCGCGAGCGCGTCAGGCGCACCGACGACGATCGCGTCGTAGCCGTCGATCGATGCCGCATCGTCGAGCCGCGCCGGCCGGCCGACGTCGCTGCTCACGTTCCGCGACGTCACGGTGCGACTCTCGACCGCGAAACGCGGATCGCGTTCGATGACGCGGCGGAGAAAGGTCGAGCCCCACGACGGACGCGCGTCGTAGAACAGCACCGACCATCGCCGGTCGCGCACGTCGACGATCGTTGCCGCTTCAGAGCTCCGTGGGCTCCCGCCGATGCGCGACGCCACACGGAGCCTCGCGACGCCGGCGTGCGTAGGCACGAACGTCAACGGCAGCGACAACGTGTCGTCGTCGCGCGCGATGACATGTGAGATGTGATCCACGGTCAGTGAATCCACCCGCAGCTCGACACCGAGGGTCCGACCTTTCCCTCCGACGACGCGCAGAAGCGCATCGATGCGCACGCGCCCATCGAGCGGCGCGACGGCTGGAGCACGAAGTTCGTCGAGAATGACGGTCGGACGCTCGGGCCCGACGGCGAAGGTCGGCGTCGGGAGGACATCAGTCGCCGGAGCGCCGTCCCCGACGACGACCGCCGCATCCGCATCGGCGATCGGCACTCGGCTCACCTGGAATCGCTTGTCGAGCGCCGACGCAACGCGCGACGCGAGCGCTGCGTCGCGGGCGGAATCGGCGGCGAATACGAAGACGGTCGGTTTGTCGACGCCGCTCGACGCGATCGCCGGATCGACGAACGCGAGAAGGGCGATCGCCGTCGCGAGGCCGCGCAAACCGAATCGGAGGGCGCGGTCGCCGCTCACGGACGCCGCCCGCGCAGCGCATCGGCAAATCCGCCCGCGCTCACCGCATCTTCGATCGATCCATCCACACGCGGCGCCGCCGGCAACGACGCGCGCGTCACCGAGGCGATCGCACTCGCGGCGATGTCGATCGCCGCGCGCGCTTCACGGTTCCGCGAACCCGCGGCATCGCGTGCCGCGGCATCCAGCTTTGCCGACGCCTCCTGGAGCGGCTTCGCGCTCGGATCCGTTTGCAGCACTCGCAGCGCGAGCGCCGACAGCGTCGTTGCCGCGCGTGCATCCATCGGTTGGTTCGACACGATCGCCAGATCGCGCAGTGCAGCGCGTAGCGCCGCGGTGCGCGCCTCGACCACGGCATGGTCCGGCGGCCGGACTTCCGTTGCCGCGTCGCTAAGTGTCCCGGTGAGGCGGCGAGTCGGGTCGAGCCGTTCACGCGTCGTCAGTGCGCGCAGAATGATGCGCGCACGCGAGAACGCCGCTTCGAGCGACGTCAATGCGATGCGCTCCTGGGGAAGGGCGCTGTCCGGTTGTGCGGTCGTCAGCAATGCCGCGGCGCGGCTCATCGATCGGATCGCTCGGAGGAGCGCGACGTGACCGGCGTTCGCGTTGCGCCCGGCGAGAATGTCCTGCTCGCCCGAGGCCTCCTGTTCTTCGTTCAGCTCCGTCATGCTCCCCGAAACGTCGGGGGCATCGGCGAGCTCGCCGCCGAGCATGAACACGAACTCCGAGCGAACCTTGCGCTGCTCCGCTGCCAGCTCGGCGGATTGATTCGCGTACTCCTCGGTGCTCAGCGAGCCGCGCTTCGCGATCAGCCGCTCGGTCTTGAGAATGACCATCTGCTGGCTGACGGCGTACTTCTCCTGCTCGGGGTCGAGCTCGAAGCCCGGCGCGGCTACCCCACCAGGCGACGCGACCTCGGCGATGTACGCATCCGACTCGGCGGCCGGCGCATTCGGCCGGCCATCGGTCGCGACGGCCCGATAGACGACCATATCGCCCGGCCCGAGCTCGAGCGCGCCCAACGACCAGTGCGCACTCGCCTTCCAGTGCCGTGCGTCCGTGCGCGTGATCTGAATCGGCGCCGTGCCCTCGGCGAAGGTGAACCGTTCGCCCGAGCCCGAGACTTTCGTATATCGCAGCGCCAGCGACGCCAGGCCGACGTCGTCGTCGCTCTCGATCGCGATGTCCAGCGTCGCGTTGCCGTCGCGGAGCACCACGTCTTTCCCGGGCGTCTTGATCGCGACGCGCGGCGCCGCGTCCGAGATCGCCGAGATACCGATCAATCGCCGGGCGCCGACGCGGGCGCTGTCGAGCGGCTCGATCGATACGAATCCATCGGCGTCGATCGGGAGCGCGACCGAAAATGGCTCTGTGCTTCGGCGGGTGACCGTGTCTTTGCGCGCCGCTGTCTCGACGACGAGTGTACGGGCGCGCGCGTCGATCGTCATCGTCAGCCTGCTGCCGACGAGCGCTTCGATGCGCGAAGGATCCCGCAGCGATTGCGATGCGCGGCCGGCGTAGGCCGGAGACTGAACACGCGCCTCGACGCCGAGGATCGTCGGCCCGGTGCTGCCGATCGCGGCGACCGATGCCACCGGGACGATCGGGCGGCCGCCCTGGGCGATCTCGAACCCCCACCAGGCGACCGCCGCGAGCAGTGCCGCCGTCGCGGCGGACAGGGGCACGAGCGCACGCGGCTCGATGTTGCTGACCAATGCCGCCGCCTGACGGAGGATCAGTGTATGGACGCCGCTCGGCATCGGTGCGACCGCGAGCTCCGACGCCGTCAGCACGAGATTGCGGCTGCTCGGAAGGCGCTGCTCGACGACATCGGCGGCGTTGGGATCGCGACGCAGCGATATGAGAATACTAATGGCCGCGCCGGTCGCCGCGGCCACGAGGCCGGTGACGAGCAGCCCGCCGCGCGACCCCGGCCAGCCGAATAGCCCGGCCGCCGCCGTCAGCGCGAGCCCGCCCGCCATCCCGAACGCGAGCGCCCGCGCGCGAAGCCTGACGCGCACCGAGCGCAGAAAGCCGAGCAGCGCCGTCGTCTCAGGCGGCACGCGCAGAAGCCTCCAACTCGGTCTTCTCGACCGTCCGTCGCGCGCGGCGCATCCACGACTCGATCGCGAGCAGGACGATCACCGCGCCCCACACCCATCGCGAGTCGGAGCGCCCGTCGTCCGGACGATACTGCTGATCAGCAACGCCCGTCGACGCGGACCGATTCCATCGCGCGAGTGTCGCCGGCGCGATCGGACCAGCGCCATGTCCCTCGTCGACGGGCGAGCTCGCACTGCGAGCGATCGCTGCCACGAGGCGCGCGCTCTCCGGCGATCCGATCGGCGTCGTCGGGAAGAAGAGCAGGGCAGTGTGGCCGTCGAGCGCGCTTTAGGCGCGCGGAATCGTCCGGAGATCTTGGGGCATCCGTGCGAGTCGTTCGAACAACCACGCCGGGTTCACCGGCGATGCGCTCGCCCGGAGTTGCGCCAGCTCCGGCGCGCCGGCGAAGACCACGGCGACGACTCGCGCGCTGTCCGCCGCTGCGACGGGGAGGGGGACGCTGCGCATCACGGCATCGAGCGCCGCCACGATCGTCGAATCGGACCGTGATGCGAGAAGTCTAATAGCCGCTCGGGAAGCAGAGCCGTCGGCGGTCCATTGGACCGTCGTCGTGCCGCGATCGTAGCCGGCGCTCGCCGCGACTCCCCGGCCGTTCGCCGACAACCGGACCACGCTGTCCATGCCGCCCATGGCAAGAGGCACCATCGTCAGACCGATGCCTTGCGGAACCCCAGCCAGATCGGCCGAATCGAGCGATCCCGACGGAAACGCCGAATAGATCGCGATCTCCGACCGGCGTCGTTCGCGCGCCAGCCAGTTCACCGCGCCGGCGAGCGCCCCCCGCGGCTGCGCGCTCTCGACGACGATCCCCGCCTGCACGGACCTGACGAACGCCCGCGCCGAGTCACGTGCCGCGGCGACGGTTCGCCGCGTCGACCACCCGGTATCGACGATCGCCACACGCGCGATTCCGCGATCCAGCGCGCGCTTGCGATTCGTCGACAGCCAGAGCGGCCGCGCCAGAGCGATCGCCGCGAGCGCGACGATTGCCGCGCGAACGGCAAGCAGCCACGGGTCGTGAATGCGCGTCCGCTGCGTCGGCAGCAGTCGCGACGGGTCGAGGAATCGCAGCGACGGGAAGCGGCGTCGCGGTGCATGCCCGCGTCCCAGCAGATGGATCAGGGCAGGCAGCGCGACGCCGAGCAGGCCCAGGAGCGCCCACGGGCTCAGCCAGATCATCGCCCACCCGTGCGGGACGCACCGCGCAGCAGCGGACGCGCCGAGCGCTTCAGCAAGTAGTTGCGCAGCGCCGTCGCCGGCGATTCATCCGTCGCCATCAGCGCGTAGTCGATCCCGTCGCGCAGCGCCTCGGCGCGACAGCGGTCGAGGAATGACGTGAACTCCTCCTGATACCGGTCGGCGACCGACGCATCGATCAGACGGCGCTCCCCAGATTCCGGCTCCTCGATCTCGAGCTGACCGTCGAAGGGGAGCGAGAGCTCGTCGCGCTACTGGTTTTGGAGCAGCGCCGCGTCGCGCCCGCGCTGCGCGACCCGTCGCAGCTCGCGCCGCGTCGCGTCTTCGGCGTCGTAGAAGTCCGACGCGACGACGATCACCCCGCGTCGCGCGAGCAGCTGTGCGCTGCGGGCGATCGTTTGCGGTGCATCCCAGCTTCCCGACGGCTTCAGACGATCGAGTCTCGCGAGCAGAGCGCGCAGGTGCACGCGCCCGCCGCGTGCGGGAAGATAGGCGAGCCGTCCGCTCTCCATCGCCATCAGCCCGACCGCATGTCCCTCGGTCGACGCGAGATGTGCGAGCGCCGCCGTGACGATCTGCGCGTATCGGAACTTCGTGACCCCGCCGGCCGGATAGTCCATCGACGCGCTCGTGTCGACGACGAACAGCACGGAGAGGTTCGTCGTCTCGCGGAACTGACGCGTGTACAGCCGGTCGCTGCGCGCGAACAGCTTCCAGTCGAGATGCTTGAGATCGTCCCCGATGCGATAGGGGCGATGCTGCCGGAACTCGGTGCTGTACCCGTGAAAGGGGCTGCGATGTCCCCCCGTGCGCAGCCCCTCGACGACGATACGGGCGGCAAGCTCCAGATCATCGATCGCCGCGACGACGTCGGCGTTGAGCGAGCTCGCGCCGGCCATCGAGCCCTACGGGCGCACGGCGGCGAGCAGCTTCGCGATCACCTCGTCGGCGGTGACTCCGTCCGCTTCCGCCTGGAAATTCACGAGCATGCGATGGCGGAGGACCGGCAGCGCGACGCGCGTCACGTCCTCCGGCGCCGGCACCGCGCGTCCGTCGAGCAGCGCCGCCGCCTTCGCGCCAAGGATCAACGCCTGGCCCGCGCGCGGACCGACCCCCCAGCGCACCCAGTCCTTCACCAGCTGAGGTGCTGACGTATCGTCGGGACGCGTCGCACGAATCAGTCGCAGCGCGTAGTCGACGACGTTCGACGCGGCGGGCAGCTCGCGCACGAGCAGCCGCGCCGCCTCGAGCGATTCACCGGTCGCGACGTGCCTGACCGCGCCTGTCGCCGTCGTCGTCGTCTCGGCGAGGATGCGTCGCTCGTCGTCGAGATCCGGATAGTCGATCACGACGTTGAACATGAACCGATCGAGCTGCGCTTCCGGCAGCGGATAGGTGCCTTCCTGCTCGATCGGATTTTCCGTCGCGAGCACGAACAGCGGACGCTCGAGCGGATAGCGCACGCCGCCGACCGTCACCTGATACTCCTGCATCGCCTCGAGCAGCGCGGCCTGCGTCCGCGGCGGCGTGCGGTTGATCTCGTCGGCCAGGATGATGTTCGCGAACACCGGCCCGGCAATGAACCGCACGTGCCGCTTTCCGCCCGCGGCATCGTCCTCGATCACTTCCGTGCCAAGGATGTCCGACGGCATGAGGTCGGGCGTGAACTGGATGCGACTGAACTTGAGGCTCACGGCGTCGGCGAGCGTCTTGATCAGCAGTGTCTTCGCCAGCCCAGGCACGCCGCGCAGCAGACAGTGGCCGCCGGCGAGCAGGCAGGTCAGGATCTCGCGCCGCACCTGGCGCTGGCCGATGATGACGCGTCCGATCTCGTCGTCGAGCCGCGCCACGAGCCGCGCCGCTTCCTCGAAGGGGGCCGCGGGCGTCGTGGCCCGTGCGTCGGATGTGGTGAGGGTCACGCCGAATACTACGGGAATTCGGGGGGATATGCTGGGTGTAGGGCTTTAGACCCGCAACCCGGCTGTTTCTCGCGGTCGTGCCGTCTCTCGAATTGCTTCCATGAAACGCCGCGCCCTTTCACCCGCCGGCCCTGGCGATTTCGGGCCCGGCCCCTCGGACGGGCCGACGTGCGCGACGAGCAGTGACGGCCCGCGGCGCGCGATCCAGCGCGGCAAAGCCTCGCCGAATTCCTTGAGCGATCGGAATTCGGCGCAGGCGCGAAAGCCGGCGCTGATCGCGAAGGCATCGTAGCTCACGGCCGACGCGCCGGGCAGCGGCTGCGCGCCCGTCACGGCGTACGCGCCGTTGTCGAAGATGATCACGAGCATGTTCGCCGCATCCGCGGCGGCGATCGACACGAGCGAGCCGAGATTCATCAGCATCGATCCGTCGCCGTTGCAGACGATCACCTTGCGGTCGGGCTGCGCGAGCGCGAGCCCGAGTCCCATCGACGTGGCATGGCCCATCGCCGACGGGACGAGCACCATGTCGAGTGGGTGCGGCCTGAGCGTCATCCAGTCGCGGGCGGCCATCATCGTCGTCACGACGATGTCGCGCACGCCACGGGCGGCGTGCACGACCTCGATCGCCGCGCGCGGATCCATGCGCGCATCCATCCCCTCGCCGCTCATGCCTTCCCCTCTGCGAGCAGGATCGCGCCCGCCCGACCCGCATCACGCGACGCGCGAAAGTGCTCGGCGATCGTCGGAAACTGCTCGGGCGCGGTGATCAGACGGCAGTCGATCTTCCACGCGTCGAGCACCGGCTCGGTGAACACCAGGCAGGTGTCGCCGGGAAGGGTGTCCTGATTCAGGTAGCTGCGGTATCCGATCAGACTCAAGATCGGAAGCTTCCAGTCGTGCAGCGCATTTCGCAGGGCGTCCCCGGACTCGAACAGGCCCGTGCACTGGATCATCACGAGCGGCACCGCACCGCCGAGGTACAGCCCCGCGGCGACCTGCCAGGCTTCACCTTCGCGACAGACGCGCACGAGCCGCGTCGTCCCGCGCTCCTCGATCGCGCCCTGCCACTGCCCGATGGTGCTGTCCGGCACCGTCACGACGTGCGTGACGCCGAGCTCCTCGAGCAGCGCCGCGATCTGGTCGCCGGTGAACATTCTTTAACATATGGGCCTCTTCGACTCGCGGCCAATGTCGTGGCGAGGCCTTCGGGGGCGCGGGTCGCGGGTCGCGGGTCGCGGGAAGGTGTGCGACGCCTAGGCGTCGCTTTGATTGAAGGCGGTAGTTGGAAA